>NZ_QXXA01000010.1 GCF_009911265.1 Senegalia massiliensis
AAGTGGAAAAAGAAAGATATATATGGAAGGATATGAATTATATCCAGAAAGTGAAGAGATAAAAGAAAGATTAGAGAATACAGCAAATGGATTATTAAATTTAGGAAAGAATCATCATTCAAAAGGAAACTTTAATAGTGCAATAAATTACTATAATGATATACTAACTATGCCAGAAATATCGAACAATATAACATTTTTAGTAAAAACATATTTAGACTTAGCACAAGAAAACAGTTTATTTAATACTGAAAAAGAAATATTGGAGTTAGGAAAAAATGAATATACAGCAAGTGGAAAAAGAAAGATATATATAGTTGGTTATGATTTATACCCAGAAAGTCAAGAAATAAAAGAAAGATTAGAATATACAGCAAAGGGATTATTAAATTTAGGAAAGAATCATCATTTAAAAGGAAACTTTAATAGTGCAATAAATTACTATAATGATATACTAACTATGCCAGGAATATCGAATCATATTAAAAATGAAGCATTTACTTTATTAAATTTTGCTAAAGATAATAAGCCATATAAATCTTTATTAGGTAAGACTATAATGCTTGATCCTGGTCATGGAGGCATAGATCCAGGAGCAGTTAATAATTATCTAGGGTTATATGAAAAGAACTTTAATAATGGTTTGACGATTAGAATAGCTAACAAATTAAGAGAATTAGGCGCGAATGTTATCTTTACTAGAGAGCCTGGGGAAGATAAATATATAGGTTTACATGATAGAACTGTTATAGTTAATAAAAGAAACCCAGATTTATTTTTAAGTATACATCATGATTCTAGTACAAATAAATCAACTACAGGTATGAGTGTTCATTATAGTACTTATAGACCAGGGTTAGATACAGTTGGAACATATGTTGAGTATAATGGTAGGGTATATCCTTTTATACGAGAAATAAAAGAATGGTCCGACCCAGTAAGGAAAACTACAGATCCTGGAATAGTAATACTATATAATGGACAAGAAAAAATAGTAAATATAAAAGACACGATGGTATATGATGATAAATCTCCTACAAATGTAGCTGTTAAAAGTGAAAAGTTTGCAAATTATCTTTTTAAATCATTATTAGAAGCAGATTATAAGAATGGTTATAATTATATAAAAGATCATAATCTTCATGTAACTAGATGGACAAATGTACCTTCAGCATTAATAGAAGCAGGATATATTTCAAATAATAATGAAGCTCTGAGAGTAATTAATCCTAATGTTCAAGATAAAATAGCTCAAAAGGTTGTAGAGGCAACAAAAGAGTATTTTAAATAACAATTCAAAATTATTATAATAATAAAATGTAATAATAACAGGCAATCTAGATTGCCTGTTATTAAGCTTTAATATCATTTTGATACTTTTTATATTTATCTATATAAAATATATACATTTAAATCTTAATATGATATATTATTAAATGACATATATCTAAAATTTAATGTTTAATTTTATAGTTTAATTCAGAAATCAAATACTTAAAAAGATTTATTTGTATTTTATATCTTTATTAAATATTTACGAATGAGTTATTTTATGTTATTAAATTTTATAAAGAAATAGATTTTTATATAATGAACTTTCTGTGATAATATAAGGTTTTAGACATTAAAATAGTAGGCGGAGGAATTCAATGATAAATATAAGTAAAATAATTAAATGGTTTATTATTGTTCAACCAATTCTTGATATTATAAATTTATTTATATATAAACATAGTGGATTTCAAATGGGTTCAATAATTAAAGGTCCTTTAATGTTAATTTTTATATCAGTAACCATTTTATTTAACATTGATATTATAAAAAACAAAAAAAATGTATTATATTTTATAATTTTGATATTTTTTTATGTTTTTCATGTTAAATCTAATGAAATGGTATTATTTAATCTAGATAAAAATATATATTCATTAGTAAAAACACTTATATTTCCTATAATGATATTAGTTTTAGATTTAATAATAGATAAGGTGGAAAAAACAGATATAAATAGAGCATTAGAATTTTCTATAGTTATTATTTTTATTATTTTTATAATGGCTAAATTAACTAATACATATGAATATTCATATGAAACTATGAAAGTGGGAAATAAAGCATGGTTTTTTTCAGGAAATGAAATAGGCTCAATTTTAGCTTTGCTTTTTCCATTCTCTGTTTTTTATTATTTAGAGGAGAGAAATTTTTATAGGTTTTTATTGGTTGGAATGGTTTTAATACCTTGTTTTATGATAGGGATAAAAACCACAATAGTTTCAATTATAATTACTATGTTTATAGTATTTATAATTAGTGTATATCGTTCTATTAAGAATTATAAAAGTTTAAAGAATAGAAAGTTTAATATGTTATTTGGGTTTATAATTATTCTTTTATCTTTGATTTTGATATATAATTCTAGTACATTAGAAATATTTATTAGTAGAATGAATATCGTATATGATAGAGATAGCTTAATAACCAAAATTTTAAGTGGAAGAGATATAATGCTTATAAATAATTTTGAAGTGTTTCAAAATTATTTACCAAGAGCTATATTTTTTGGAATTGGTAATAAAGTAGGAATCAGTGAAATGGATTTCTTTGATATAATAATCCGATATGGATTTATAGGATTCATCATTGTATTCTATCCAATGTTAAATTTATTGTTTTCAATTAAGTCTGAATTGAAACAATATCTTATAGGAAGTATAACAGATTATAAAAAAACAAAGTATTTTGTACCTATTATAATAGGTACAAGTTTATCTTTTTTAGTTGGTCATGTAGTAGTGGCTCCATCTGTTAGCTTTTATCTGAGTATATTATTTATAGCATTTAAATTAGAATTAAAAGGTGATATATATGTATAAAACAAAATATTTGTTTACCTCTAGTGCAGGAGGACATTATGCACAATTAAAATCTTTAATAAATAAAATTAATGTAGATGATTATTTAGTACTTACAGAGAGGACTAAAATAAAACAAAAATCTAGTAATAAGATAAAATTTCTACTATATGGTTCCACTGATGAATTTCATTATATTTTAAAGCTTATTTACAATTTCATAAAATCATTAATTATATTTATTAAGTATAGACCACGGTATATAATATCTACTGGAGTTCATTCTACAATACCAATAATAATAATTGGTAAAATTTTTGGTAGTAAAATAATATATATTGAATCATATGCTAAAGTTTATACTGGAACTAGAACAGGGAAATTTATTTATAAATATAAGCTATATGACTATTTTTTTGTACAGTGGAAAGAATTGTTAGCAGTTTATCCAAAGGCAATATATGGAGGGAGCATCTATTGATATTAGTTTTGTGTGGTACTCAAAAACAACAGTTTTCTAGAATAATTGAAATGGCAGAGTTATTATATAAATTTGATAATGAAATTATAGTACAAAATGGCCATACTAAATATGAGAGTAATAAAGTTAGATTACTTGACTTCATTTCTTCTGAAAAACTTGAAAATTATTATGAAAAAGCTGATATAATTCTTACTCATGGGGGTACTGGTAGTATTATGACTGGTATAAGGAATAGAAAGCCTGTAATAGCAGTCCCTAGATTAGAAAAATTTCATGAACATGTTGACGATCATCAAACTGAAATTGTTCATAAGTTATCTGAGTTAGGTTATATTATTTCTTGTAATTCATTAATTAAAAGTGATATTGTAAATTGTTATAACAAAGCAATGTCTTTTCAACCAAATAATGATCCTATATATTCAAAAATTCATGAAATGATTTCTACTATACTAAATAAGGATAATTAGATTAAGTATAGAAAAGTCTATTTTAGAAAACATTATTTATGAATAAATACTTATGAATTTAATATTATATTTTTGAAATTTAAATGAAAGCTCTATGATATGTTTATTGTGGAGTTTTTATGTGTAATTTAATTTTAAATTTAAATCATGAGATACCATTAAGAAAAAATTAAACTTAAAGTATGTAAAAGGGGACTATGTATGAAGTTATTAGTAGTTGTTACACAATATCCGTCAAAAGATGATTTGTATAGGAGTGGATTTGTACACAGTAGAGTAAAGAAATATCTTGAGGTAGGTTTAGAAGTTGAGGTATATGTATACAATAATAGTTTTAATATGAGTTCTAGTTATAATTTTGAAGGTGTAGATGTAACTTGTGTAAATGCTATAGAACTAAAAAATAAGATAATAAAAAATGATTATGATATTATTTTAGTACATTTTGCTTGGAAAAAGGTGACAAATATAATTTTGGAAAATAAAAATAAAAATATGAATGTAATAATATGGGTTCATGGTGTTGAAGCATTAAGTTGGCATCGAAGACTTTTTAATTTGACATTTGATTTATATTCTATTTTATCATTTTCTAATTATATTATAAAGAATACAAATCAGATGTTATTTTATAGGAATTTAATAAGGAATCATCTTAAAAATAAGGTTCATTTTGTATTTGTATCTAATTGGATGAAAAATGTTACAGAACAAGATACAAACTGTATAGGTGAAATAAAGAATTATTCAATAATTCCAAATCCAATTAACACATCAGTATTTAAGTATGATAGAAAAACAAAAGAAAAGAGATTAAAGATATTTAATTTAAGACCATATTCAACTAAAAAGTATGCTAATGATATTACAATTGAAGTGATAAAACAGCTATCAAATAAAGAATATTTTAGAAATCTGGAATTTAACCTATATGGAAAGGGACGTTTATTTAATAAATTAACTAAAAAGGTAAAGAAGTATGATAATGTAAATATTCATAAAGGTTTTTATAAACAGAAAGAAATTAAAAAATTACATGATGAAAATGGTGTTATTTTGATTCCAACTAGACAAGATGCACAAGGCGTATCAATGTGTGAAGCAATTTGTTCTGGCTTAGTTCCAATATCTAGCAACAATACTGCAATTCCAGAATTTATAGATAGTAGTTATGGTTATATTTGTGATACTATTGAAGATTATATTGATGCAATAGAAGAAATTTATTATAACCCAGAAGTATTTTTAACGAAATCAAGAAATACAGTTAAATTATCAAAACGATTAGGAAGGGAACAGGTTGAAAAAAAAGAATTAGATTTAATATTATCACATATATCAGATTAATCAATAATTAGTTTAACTAGTAAATAACTTTAAATTATAGAAATTGTTTTAATAAATAATAACTTTTTTAATGAAAAAATGTTTTAAAATATAATACCTAACTAATATTTTGTTAAACAAAATATCGGTAAATAGTTACTTGAAATAGTGATGTTTGTAATAATAAGAGTAGCATTTTAGAGATATTGATATCAAACCTTATGTAACAGGTAGCTTATAGAAATACTGGGTTAATTTTAATATTAACACATAATATATGAAAATAAGAAGAATATATATTTTAAATAACTATTATAAGAATAGGAAAAGTGTGAAAAAATCTATATATTTATGGTTTTGCAAGTAAAATGATTACTGATCTTTTAGAGAAAGAAATAATTTAGCAGGTGATAAAAAATGAAAAATAGTAAAGTTTTAGTAAGTATAAATTGCATAACTTATAATCATGAACAATACATTGCAGAGGCTATAGAAAGTTTTTTAATGCAAGAAACTAATTTTAAGTATGAAATATTAATACATGATGATGCTTCTACAGATAAAACTACAGAAATAATAAAAGAATATGAAAAAAAGTATCCACATATTATAAAACCCATTTATCAATCTGAGAATCAATACTCAAAAGGTAAAAAAGCTACTTATCTTAATCTTAAAAGGGATACAGGAAAATATATTGCTATGTGTGAAGGGGATGACTATTGGACAGATACTCACAAACTACAAAAACAAGTAGATATATTAGAATCTAATAGCAATTTAGTTGCTACATTCCATAGAGTAGAAGAAGTAACTCCTAGTAAGGAGAGAAAAAATACTTATGTGGAAGTTCAATATGAAAAGATAAATAATATATATGACATTGAAGATATCATTAGATTTGATGGGAAGAGAATTCATGTATCATCCTTAATGTTTAGATCCAAGTATTTTGATGTTAATAATTTACCACTGTTTTTCCATACTGCTGTAGTTGGAGATCTTCCTATGATGTTGATTTTAGCTTCAAAAGGTGACTTCTACTATTTTGATAAAGCTATGTCTAGTACTAGAAGAGGGGTAGTTAATGGCGCATCAGAAAGGTTATTTAATGATAAGAAAAAGCGTATCAGTACTAATAATAAAATAATAGAAACATATGCAGAATTCAACGAATATACAGATTATAAATATGATATTCAAGTAAATGAAGTTATAAACTTGAGACGATTCTTAATTAATAAATTAGAAGGAAATTTTGATAAAATAAAGAAAACAGATTATTTTAAGAATAGTAGAATGAGCAAAAAAGCAGAATTAATATTATATTGTTATTTTCCTGAACTATGTCATGGTATTGTATTGCTAAGGAATAATTTAATGAAAGTAAAAACTCAAAGAAGAGGTTCTAGTAAATGAAAAGTTTAAAATCTACAGTTCTCTCTTCACTTTTCTGGAAACTGATGGAGAGGAGTGGAACTCAAGGGATACAATTTATTGTACAAATAGTCTTAGCGAGATTATTAGCACCAGAGCAGTTTGGAACTATTGCAATAGTTATGGTTTTTGTTTCAGTAGCTAGAGTATTTGTTGAAAGTGGATTCAATACAGCATTAATACAAAAAAAAGACTCTGATGAAGTAGATTTTTCTTCTGTATTCTATATTAGTCTATTGATTGCAGGAGCTCTTTATATACTCATTTATATTTCGGCACCATTTATATCTGATTTTTATAGAGAGCCAATATTAGTTCCGGTTCTAAGAGTTTTATCTTTAACATTATTTTTTGGGGTATTTAACTCTATTCAAAATGCTTACATAGCAAAAAATATGATGTTTAAAAAGTTGTTTACAAGTAGTTTAGGAGCTATTATTATATCAGGTGTTTTGGGAATTATTGCAGCATACCAAGGATTGGGAGTATGGGCGCTTGTAATTCAACAATTAGTGAATCAAATATCAATAACCGTTCTGCTACTATTTATAGTAAAATGGAGACCTAAGTTAATCTTTTCTTATAAACGAGTAAAAATTTTATTTTCATATGGATGGAAGTTATTAATATCTGCATTGTTAAATGTTCTATATATAGAACTAAGAACATTAATAATAGGGCGAACATATAGTTCATCAATGCTTGGATTCTACAATAGAGGTGAACAGTTTCCAAAAGTTATAGTACTTAATATCAACGGTTCTATACAATCTGTAATGTTACCAACACTCTCATCTTATCAGGATAATAGAAAAAAGGTAAAAGATATAGTTAGACGTTCAATTGTAACCAGTTCTTTTATGATTTTCCCTATTATGATTGGTTTAGCAGTAGTAGCAGAACCCTTAGTAAAAATAGTGTTAACTGATAAATGGATACCATCAGTTCCATTTTTACAAATATTTTGTATTTCTTATGCTTTAATGCCCATACATACTGCTAATTTGCAAGCAATTAATGCTATGGGTAGAAGCGATATATTTCTTAAGCTTGAAATAGTTAAGAAAATATTAGGTGTTATTATACTGATTATCAGTATTCCTTTTGGAATATATGCTATAGCTTTGGGTATGGTTATAAATAATATTATTGCATCATTTATTAATGCATACCCGAACAAGCAACTACTTAATTATAGTTATAAAGAGCAATGGGTTGATATTATGCCATCATTTCTGATAACTCTTGTTATGGGTACTATAGTTTATTTATTTAACTTTATTAATATTGCTGCGTGGAAAATTTTGACTTATCAAGTTATAGTTGGAGTTATAACATATATAGTCCTAGCAAAGGTGTTTAGGTTAGAGAGTTTTAGATACTTACTTGAATCAATTAGACAACTAATTAAATTTAGGACAAAATCCTAGGAATCAAAAATGGAGGTTATGAAATGAAAAAAAAGGTTGCAGTATTTCCTGCAGGCTCAGAAATTGGATTAGAAATTAATAGAGCATTAAAATATTCAATGTATATTGAACTTTTTGGGTTTTCTAGTGTGAATGATCATGCTAAATTTGTATATAAAAATTATATAGGAGACATACCATTTTATAATGATGAAAACTTCATTGAAGTGATTAATTATCATATAGAAGAAAACCAAATAGATTTTATATTTCCTGCACATGATGATGTACAATTATATTTGACAGAGAATAAGGAAAAAATAAATGCAGATATTTTAACACCAGACTTAGAAACAGTGAAAATCTGTAGATCTAAAATTAAAACTTATAAGTATTTTGCCGAATTTGATTTTATACCTCAATATTATGAAAAGGATAATATAAATGAAATAAATCTAGAATTTCCTTTGTTTATAAAACCTGATATAGGTCAAGGTTCAAAAGGAGCACGAAAAGTAAATTCTTTAAGTGAATTATTAGATGAAATCAATAAAGATCCTGAGATTGTTATTTGTGAATATTTACCAGGAGAAGAATACACGATTGATTGTTTTACAGATTCTAATGGAAAACTGAGAGTATGTAATGCAAGAAATAGAAATAGAATTAAATTAGGAATAAGTGTAAACTCAAAGATTCTTGAGACAGATGATAGTATAACAAATATTGCTAATATAATTAATGAAAAACTTAGATTTGATGGAGCTTGGTTTTTCCAATTAAAAAAAGATGTAAATAATCAATATAGACTTATGGAAATAGCTCCAAGAGTCTCAGGAACAATGGGACTAAGTAGAAATACAGGTGTTAACTACCCATTATTAACAATATTTAATAAGATGGTAGATGAGGTAAAAATAATCAAAAATAATTATGATATTGAGGTTGATAGAGCATTTTTCAGTAGGTACAAAATCAATATTCAATATGATTACGTCTATGTAGATTTAGACGATACATTAATTATTGATGGAAAAGTAAACAATTATTTAATGATGTTCTTATATCAAGCAGTTAATCTAGAAAAGGAAATAATACTGATAACAAAGCATATTAATAATGTAAAGGAGACTCTTTCAAATCACAAAATATCTATAGGTTTATTTGATAAGGTCATTCATTTGAGGAAAGAAGATGAAAAAAATATTCATATTGAATCTGAAAAATCAATTTTTATTGATGATTCGTTTTCTGAAAGATTAAGAATGTTTGAAGAAAAGAACATTCCGGTATTTGATACTAGTGAAATTGAAAGTTTATTAGAGTGGAGGGGTTAGTTTGAAGAAACAGTTAAAAATAGGTGTTACAGGTCCAATATCTGAAGTTAACTTTGGAGACTACGCGATGTTTGTTAATAATTTCTATGAACTTAATGCTGATAAAATTTATATTTTTTCATATAATAAAGGCTTCTCTGAAAAAATTAGAGATGATTATTGTAAAAATATGAATATAGATACTATAGAAGTGAAACTTAAAGATAATAAAAATAACATTTTATATAATGAAGAGGAAAATAAACCAAAAGTTGGATTTTTGCCATTTAATTATCCTACCGAGACACCTTTAGATATTCTGAATAGAATTGATAATTTAAGTGAAATGCAAAAGGCTATTAGAGATATGGATATACTTATTGTTAATGGTGGAGGATATTTTAATCATCTTTGGAATAATAGTTTATGGCGTTCTGATATGTTAAAAAAAATAATTGCTCCAATACTTTTAGCTAGCCAAATGAGAAAGAAAATATATTTTACAGGAAATGGATATGGTCCTTTTGACCAAAGTGAAGAATTCTTTAATTATACATTTAATTATTTACGTAATACCACATATGGAGTTAGGGATCGTATGTATTCAAAAAAATATCTTGAAAAGATTGGAATTGAATCTGACAAAATACATTTCATTCCAGATGATTTATTTTTTATAAATGATAGGATTCTAGATATTCCATCTTCTAATGTTGATAATCTTCTAAAAAATAAGAGATATATACTAATGGAACTTTATTATCCACTTGAGGAAATAAAAAAATATAGAGATATCTTAAAAAGATTTAGCGACAATATTCACAAAAGATATGGGTTATCCATAATATTTGTACCATTTGATTTTGAAAGAGGGGGTACTTGGCAAGGAGAATATCTTGCTGAACAGCTTGATAATTTTTATATGTATGATTTGAGTGATAGTGGTTATTTGCCTATTCAGGACATTCATAATTTAGTTAAAAATGCAGAGTTGGTTATTTGTAATAGATACCATGCATTTGTTTTATCAATTGCTTTGGGAACACCAGTAATCAATTTAATAAAAAAGGTCTGTGATGATCATAGATACTATTTTAATAAAAATTATGGATTATTAGAATATACATTTTCCGGATTAGATTTTAATGAAATGGATTATATTAAAATAGATTTGGATGATGCACTTAAAGCTATTGAAGAAGATTTTGATGTAATTGTTAGAAAACAAAAAGAACTATACTTTACAAAGGAATATAGTTCAAACAAAGAAATGTTGAAAAAGCTTAGAGTTGATTATTTCTCTAAAATACAGTTGGAGGAATAATCATGACTAATAAAATACAAGTAACCCGTTCATCAATGCCACAACTTGATGAATATATAGATGAAATTAGAGAACTGTGGAATAGTCGTTGGTTGACTAATATGGGAGTAAAACATAAAAAATTAGAATCAGATTTGATTAATTATTTAGACGTATCTAATATAGCCCTATTTACAAATGGTCATATTGCGTTGGAAACTGTGATTGCAGCTTTGGATCTAGAAGGAGAAGTTATTACTACTCCCTTTACTTTTGTTTCTACAACACATGCTATAGTAAGAAATGGATTAGAACCAGTATTTTGTGATATTAATTCTGAGGATTATACAATTGATGTAGAGAAGATAGAGAGTCTCATAACAGAAAGAACTAGTGCAATAATCCCAGTACATGTATATGGTAACGTGTGTAATATAAATGAAATTCAAAGAATTGCTAATAAATACAACTTAAAAGTAATTTATGATGCAGCTCATACTTTTGGAGTTAAAGTTGATGATACAGGTATTGGAAACTTTGGAGATGCTTCTATGTTTAGTTTCCATGCAACTAAAGTATTTAATACTATTGAAGGTGGAGCTGTGACTTTCAATGATAAAAAATTAGATAAGAAATTAAATGAATTGAAAAATTTTGGTATAACAGGTCCAGCATCTATTCAATATATTGGTGGTAATGGAAAAATGAATGAGTTTCAGGCAGCTATGGGAATTTGTAATCTTAGACATGTTAGTAATGAGATAGAGAGGCGTCGGACCGTAGTAAAAAGATATATATCTAATCTTAATGGAATAGAAGGAATAAAGCTTATTAAACCTCAGAAAGGTGTTAAGAGTAACTATTCATATTTTCCAGTAGTTTTTGATGGATATAAAAAGACAAGGGATATGATATTTGAAGAACTCAAAGAACATGATATAATTGCTCGAAAATATTTTTATCCTTTAACAAATAATATTAAATGTTATAAAGATATATTTAATTCAAATAATACTCCTATTGCTAAATATATAGCAGAGAGGGTATTAACATTACCACTTTATGCAGATTTAAACTTAGATGATGTTGATAGGATTTGTAAAATAATTAAGAAATAGAGGTGGAAAGAATGAAAGGTATAATATTAGCAGGTGGTAAAGGGACAAGATTATACCCTATGACAAAAGCAGTATCAAAACAATTGTTACCGATTTATGATAAGCCATTAATTTATTATCCAATTTCAGTATTAATGCTAGCAGGTATTAAAGAAATACTAATTATTTCAACCCCTGAGGATATAGGAGTTTATGAGAAATTACTTGGAGATGGGTCTACATTTGGAATTAAATTATCATACACTGTTCAAGATAGGCCAAGAGGATTGGCTGATGCTTTTATATTAGGTGAAGACTTCATAGGTGATGATAATGTTTGTTTAATTTTAGGAGACAATGTATTCTATGGACAAGACTTAACAAAAGTATTGAATAGAGCTCAAGAACATGAAGAAGGAGCTGTTATTTTTGGGTATCCTGTAAAAGATGCAAGGTCATTTGGTGTAGTTGAGTTTGATGAAAATAGAAAGGTTGTTTCTATAGAAGAAAAGCCAGAAAAACCAAAGTCTAACTATGCAGTTCCAGGTCTTTATTTTTATGATAATAGAGTAGTTGATATTGCTAAAAACATAAAACCATCAGCTCGTGGAGAAATAGAAATAACTGCAGTAAATAATGTATACCTAGAAGAAGGGGATTTAAATGTAATACTTCTTGGTAGAGGAATGGCATGGCTAGATACAGGAACACCGGACGGTATGCTTAAAGCTGCTGAATACGTTGAAGCTGTTCAATCAAGGCAAGGGTTTTATATAGCTTGTTTAGAGGAAATTGCATGGCGTAGAGGATTTATTAATGATGAGCAGTTTAGAGAAGTGGGAGAAGGATTGAAAATGACTGATTATGGTCAATATATTCTCACTTTATTAGAAGAATAAATCAACTTAAGTTGGAGGTAGTAGAAAAATGAAAACAATATTAGTTACAGGTGGAGCTGGTTTCATTGGTAGTAACTTTATAAAAATGATATTGACAAAGTATCCTAATTATAAAATTATAAATGTAGATTCATTGACTTATGCAGGAAATTTAGAAAATTTAAAAAATGTAGATAAAAATGATAATTATATTTTTATAAAAGCTGATATAAGAGATAGAAAAAAAATTGATGAAATATTTAGTTCTTATGACATTAACTCTGTTGTAAATTTTGCTGCAGAATCTCATGTAGATAGAAGTATCGAAGAACCTGAAATTTTTCTAACAACTAATGTAATAGGAACACAAGTATTATTAGATGTAGCTAAAGAATATTGGAAAGTCAAGCCAAAGGATAAATATAGTAAAAAGTATAAAGAGGGTGTAAAATTTTTACAAGTATCAACTGATGAAGTATATGGAGCTTTGGGTAAAACAGGGATGTTTGTAGAAAATATGCCTTTAAAACCAAATAGCCCATATTCTGCCTCTAAAGCAAGTGCAGATATGATAGTGAGATCTTATCACAAAACATATGGAATGCCTATTAATATTACTCGTTGTAGTAATAATTATGGGCCATATCAGTTCCCAGAAAAATTAATACCACTTATGATTAATAATTGCTTAAAAGAAAAGTACCTACCAGTTTATGGTGATGGTATGCAGATAAGAGATTGGTTACATGTCTCAGACCATTGTTCTGCAATTAATACTGTGCTTCATAATGGCAAAGAGGGAGAAGTATACAATATTGGTGGTAATAATGAAAAAGCAAATATTGAAATAGTTAAGTTGATAATTCAAGAATTAGGTAAATCAGAAGATTTAATTAAATATGTAAAAGATAGACCAGGTCACGATAGAAGATATGCAATAGATAATAAAAAAATAACATCTGAATTAGGATGGGAACCAGAATATACATTTGATCAGGGAATGAAAGAAACCATTCAATGGTATTTAAATAATACAGAATGGATTGAAAATATAGTATCTGGTGATTACATGAATTATTATGAAGATATGTACTTTAATATTAATAATTAGTATTCATATTAATTGTTCTTAGAAATAAACTATACTAATCTTTAGATAATAGGAGTTATTCAAAATGTGCCAGATCAATATATTGATTTGGTACATTTTTATTTAAATATTATATACAAATAATAATTATTGAAATTATACATATGTTACTATAAAATATTTATAATGTCATTTATTTAACTATTTAATACTAATTAATGCTAAAATTTATATAGTGATAATTATTAAATAGTTTATATCATGCATTTAATAGTAAATTATATTATATATTAATAGATTTTATTTAGAAATTAATAGATAAAAATGTGATAGTATAAAATAAAGGGAGGAACATTTAAATGAAAATAACAATAGCAGGAACTGGATATGTAGGATTATCAAATGCAATATTACTTGCTCAAAATAATGAGGTAAAAGCATTAGATAGAAATCAATGGAAAGTAGATCTAGTTAATGATAAAAAATCACCAATAGTTGATAAAGAAATCGAAGATTATTTAGTTAATAAAGATTTGAACTTATTAGCTACACTAGATGTGAAAGAAGCATATAAAGATGCTGAATATGTAATAATAGCAACACCAACAAATTATGATCCTGAAAAAAATTACTTTGATACATCTTCAGTGGAATCAGTAATAAAGGATGTATTAGAAATAAACCCAAATGCAGTAATGGTAATAAAGTCAACAGTACCTGTAGGGTATACTAAAGAAATAAAAGAAAAATTTAATACAGAAAATATTATCTTTTCTCCAGAATTTTTAAGAGAAGGAAAAGCATTATATGATAATCTATATCCGTCAAGAATAATAGTTGGAGAAAGATCTGAAAGGGCTAAAAAGTTTGCAAATCTTTTAGCAGAAGGAGCAATAAAAGAGGAGATAGATATATTATTTACAGACTCAACAGAAGCAGAAGCTATAAAATTGTTTTCTAACACTTATCTTGCAATGAGGGTAGCATTTTTTAATGAGTTAGATACTTATGCAGAAGTTAGAGGGCTTAATACAAAGCAAATAGTAAAGGGAGTAAGTTTAGATCCTAGAATAGGAAGTCATTACAATAATCCTTCATTTGGATATGGTGGATATTGTTTACCTAAGGATACAAAGCAGTTACTTGCAAATTACAAAGATGTACCAAATAATATAATGAGAGCAATAGTAGATGCAAATAGAACTAGAAAAGATCATATAGCAGAAATGCTTATAAAGAAAAAACCAAACATAATTGGTGTATATAGATTAACTATGAAAACTAATTCAGATAACTTTAGACAATCTGCTATTCAAGGGATAATGAAAAGAGTAAAAGGTAAAGGAATAGAAGTGATAGTATATGAGCCAGTATTAAAAGAAAATGAGTTTTATGGTTCAAAGGTAGTGAGGGATTTAGATGAATTTAAAAAGAAATCAGATATAATAGTAACAAATAGAATGTTTGATGAATTAGAAAATGTGAGAGAAAAAGTATATACAAGAGACTTATTTGGCAGGGATTAATTTCCTGCCTCTTTTTTATGTACATAAGTTCTGTATAATTACAGAACTTATATGTTATAGTTTTATAAATAAGCGTAACATATAATTAAGTAGAAAGGATTTGTATAATATGAATAAAAGGCAAGTAAATTTATTGAAAAGTTTAATAATAGAAGATGAATATCTACCTATAAAGTATTTTTCAAACAAATTAGGTATATCAGATAAAACTACATCAAAAGATTTAAAAGAAATACAAACTATTATTAACTCCACAGGTGCAAAAATAGATAAAAGAAGAGGTCTTGGTATAAAACTATATTATACATCTTCTCAACTTGATGTTCTAAATTCTAAATTAAACAAAATGAAAGTTTCTATTGGTGATGATGATTTAATCCATAGAAGAATACAAATCTTATTAAACCTCTTAATAAATACAGACAAATATACTACTATTCAAAAACTATCAGATAAATATATAGTAAGCAGAACTTCAATTAATAATGATTTAAATGAAATGGAAGATAAGCTATCAAAATATAATCTAAAACTTTCTAAAACATTAAAAGGAACTAAAATAATTGGCAGTGAGATAAATATAAGGAAGGCTTTAGTATTTACTATTCAAGAATATGCCAAAATAAATCCAAACTATATTACAGAATACCAAAATATACGTCATGAAGAATTAAATATAAATCAAATAAATACAATTTTAAATCATGAAACAACTTCATTTTTTGAAAATCTATTAAATCATATAGAGTCAAAACTTAAGCTGGTTATATATGAACCATATTATACTAATTTATTAACTCATTTATTAATAATGACCAACAGAATAATGAGAGGAAATTATATATCTAGTAATTCAGAGGTAAGTGATGTTGTAATCGTTAGGAATAATGACTTATATAATATTGCTATTTATATGATAGAAAAAATAGAAGATAAATTTAAAATCAAAGTAAGTAAAGAAGAAGTAGGTTATATTTATAAATACTTGACATCTATAGGGTTAAGTTACGATGATATGAAGAATAAAGAGGATAAAAAACACGATATGCCTCATGTTCATTTTACAAATAATTTAATAGATATTGTATCTCAGATGTCTCATAGAAACTACAATATAAGGGTCACTCTATATGAAAGATTGTTATTACATATAAAGCCTATGTTAAATAGAGTGAAATACAATATTCAAATAAAAAATCCATTATTAAAAGATTTTCTAAAAGAATTTAAAGAGGAATTTCTCGTAATAAAAATTGCTTGTATGTTAGTTTGCAATAAGTTAGGAATTAATATGATTAGTGACGATGAAGTTTCATATATACTAACTTATTTTATATCTGAAGATGAAAAAATATCAGAAACTATAAAGATAAGAACATTAGTAGTTTGTCATAGTGGATATGGAACAAGTCAATTACTTTCAACTAGATTAGAAAAAGCATTTAATAATATTGAAGTAGTAGATGTAATAGCATCAAATTCCATATCAAATATGGATTTAATAGATATAGATTTAATTGTTACAACAGCAGATTTAAATATTGAAAAGTCATTTTTATTGGTATCTGCATTTTTAAATGAAATTGATAAGAAAAATATTAAAAATTTTATTGATAATATCTTAGAAAGTAAAAGAAAATCATTTTCTAATTATCATATAAAAAATATTGAAATAGAATCTATTGATGATATAAGTGATATAGATGAAAAAGAATTAGTCTATATAAAAAATAATTTATATATATGCTTAATAAACTCCTTAGAAAATTTAAACATACAATATATAACAGAAAAAGATGAAACAGGAAAACGTATTTTTGTTATAAATTATTCTGATTATAAATATCTTTCTAAGGCTTTAAGAAAGATAATAAGGGAATTTGTAACTGAGGAGAATATAAATGAAAAACACTAATGTAATAGATATAAATAATATTATATTTACAAATAAGTTTAGTTCTAAACAAGAAGCAATATTAAAATTATCAGAACTACTAGTAGAATCACAAATAGTCATAGATAAACAAAAATTTATAGAAGATATATTTGAAAGAGAAAATAGAGGTTCTACATTTGTAGGTGAAAATTTAGCAATACCTCATGGGTTTTCAAATCAGGTAAAAAAACCTTCAATTGCCATTGCAAGAGTAGATAATCCATTTCTATGGGATGAAAATGATAATAAGGTAAAACTCACAATATTATTTGCAATACCAGAAGATGATGAAATGGAAGAAGAATCTGAGGTTTTAAAGAAAATAGCAGCAGCATTAGGTGATGAAGATTTGATAAAAGATTTATTAAATGCACATACAAAAGAAAAATTAATATATATCTTGAAAGATTATATTAATTTGTAAGGAGGATATCATGGGAGCACAATCTGGAGCTTTAGCATTTCAATCTGAAAAAGTAAATATATTTAGAAGAGCAATAGCTGCCTTATTTGATATATATATTTCATCTGTTCTAGCAAATATACCAATTTTAATTATATATAGCATAGAAACTGGAGAGACACAGATGACTAGAGATTTATCTTCACTTTCAACTCTATCTGGAATATTAGCTAGTGTTCTAGGGATATTAATAGTTTCTGTTTACTATATAGTAATTCCCCTATATAAATTTGATGGTCAAACTTTAATGAAAAGATTGTTAGGATTTAAAATTATAAAGACAGATGGTACAAAATTAGATTTAAAAACTATGCTAAAAAGAGAAATATTAGGTTCTATGATTGTAGAAGGTGGATTTGTAAGTAGTGCTAATTATTTAAGACAATTAATACTAATATTAACTGGATCCCAACTACTTTACACAGGACTATTATATACATCATTTGCAACAACAATATTATCTATTATATTTATACTATTTTCAAAAAAACAAAGAGCATTACATGATTATATTGGAAATACAAAAGTATTGAGAGGAGGTGAATAATATGAAAAAGATATATTTATTCTGTGATAATGCAATGAGTACAAGTATGATTGCAAAAAAGATGCAAGATGTTGGAGATAAACATAATTTAGACATAGAAGTAAAAGCTTATCCAGTAAGAAATTTAGAAAAAATATTAGAAGAAAAAAATCCACATTGCGTATTATTAGGACCTCAAGTTAGACATTTACTAGAGGATACAAAGAATAGAGTAAAAGACTATGACATACCAGTAGGAGTTATAGATTCAGTTGATTATGGAATGATGGATGGAGAAAAAGTATTAAAGAAAACAATATTATTAATGAAAAAATATAAAAAATAGGAGGGGTATTAATGTTCAACAAACTTGAAGATGTTTTAATGCCTATAGCAGACAAGCTAGGTAAAAATAAAATACTAGTGGCTATACGTGATGGATTTTTGATATCAATGCCATTAATTATAGTAGGTTCATTATTTTTACTTATAGCAAACTTCCCAATACCTGGGTGGTCAGAATTTTGGGCAAGATTTTTTGGAGAAGGATGGGAATCTTATTTATCTACTGTATCTAGAGCAACATTTAATATAATATCATTGCTAACAGTAATTGGTATAGGGTATTCTTATGCTAGAGAAATAGAAGCAGATAGAATACAAGGGTCAATTGTAGCTATAGTATCTTTTATAATATTAATGCCAACTGATATAGCATATGAAGGGGTAGAAGGCCCAGCAACATTAAGTGCAATTAGCTTTTCATTTACAGGAACAAACGGAATATTCTTAGCAATGGTAGTAGGTTTATTATCTGTACAAATATTCCACTGGGTATATAAAAAAGGTTGGACAATAAAAATGCCTGAAGGTGTACCTCCAGCAGTAACAGATTCATTTGCAGCACTTATTCCAAGTGGGATAGTAATGTTATTATTCTTTTTAGTAAGAATTGGATTTGGACTTACACCTTATGAATCAGCACATAATTTCATATATACAGTATTACAAGCACCACTTATGGGAGTAGGAAATAGCTTAGGTGCACAAATAGTATATGTAGTATCTAGCTCAATATTCTGGTTCTTTGGTATAAATGGACCTGCAGTTACAAACTCAGTGTTCTCACCAATATTTAGAACATTATCAATAGAAAACTTAGCAGCATTTGAAGCAGGATTACCATTACCACATATTTATACAGGACAATTTGTAGATTTATTTCAAACATTTGGTGGTGGAGGAAGTACTCTTTCTCTAGTTATTTTAATGGTAGCAGTAGGTAAATCTCAAAGAATTAAAAAGCTTGGTAAATTGTCAATAGTACCAGGGATATTTGGAATAAATGAACCTATCATATTTGGTTTACCAATAGTACTTAATCCAGTAATGATAATACCTTTTATAGGGGTACCACTTATGAATACAATATTGTCAGCAATAGCATTTGAAACAGGATTTTTACCATATACTAATGGAGTTGCATTACCTTGGACTACACCACTTGGTTTCTCTGGCTATCTATCAACAGGAAGCTTAAGAGCAGCAATATTCCAAGTTATATTAGTAATACTTGGTTGTGTAGTATATTATCCATTTATAAAAGTATTAGATAAAAACTACCTAAAAGATGAACAAGCTAAACCTAGTGAAGATGAATTAGAAGATATATCATTTGATGATTTATCTATGGAGGATCTGTAGGAGGTAATAAAATGAATGTATTAATGATATTTGATCAAATACAAGCAGGTATGGGTGGAAAAGAAAAAGCAGATATAGCTCCTGGTGGAAAAAAAGGAGAAATAGGTTCAGTTCCCATGATTAAACCTCATTTAGCAGAAGTAGATGGAAAGGTAAGTGCATGCTTGTATTGTGGAGATAAATATTTTAAAGACAATCAAGAGGAATTAGAAAGAAAAATGATAGGCATGGTTAAAAAGTTAAATCCAGATGTAGTCATTTGTGGTCCAGCATATAATTATGAAGGCTATGCATATATGAGTGCAGTTTTAGCACATAAAATAAATGAAAACACTGACATACCAGGACTTGCTGCCATGTCTAAAGAAAATCAAGATGTAATAGCTAAATATAAAGATATAGTAAACATAGTGAAAATGCCTAAAAAAGGTGGAACTGGACTTAATAAATCATTAAGTAATATATCTATATTGGCAGAAAAAATGTTCAAAAAAGAAAATATAGAACAACTAAAAAAAGACATATGCTATTAAGTATATAAGGTAGTCTTATAAGACTACCTTATATACTTACTTTAGCTATAATGGAGGTGATTTAATGGAGAAGATTTTAAACCATAATATTGATAAATATAAACAAGGATTATTACAATCAATAATAGAAGTAGTAAATATACCAAGTGTGAAAGGTGAGGCAAAAGAAGACGCACCATTTGGAGAAAATCCTAAAAAAGCACTCTCAAAAACACTTGATATAGCAAAGGATTTAGGATTTAAAACTAAAAATATAGATAATTATATAGGATATGCAGAATATGGTGAAGGTGAAGACTATATAGGAGTATTAGGTCATTTAGATGTAGTAGATGTAGGAGAAGGTTGGAAATCACCACCATTTAATGCTGAAATAAGAAATGAAAAGATATATGGTAGAGGAGTACTGGATAACAAAGGACCAATAATGTCAGCCCTTTTTGCACTATATGCAATAAAACAATCAAATTTAAATATAAATAAAAAAATAAGAATAATATTTGGAACAGATGAAGAAAGTGGTTTTAGTGATATTCCATATTATTTAAAATATGAAAAACCTCCTATAATGGGTTTTACACCTGATTGTAAATATCCAGTAGTATATGGGGAAAGAGGTAGAGCAAATATATTATTTACTATTAAGTATAGTGATGAAAATTATGAAGAAAAAACAAAAGAATTTTTTAACTTTATAAATGAATATATACTTTCAAGTAAAGGTAATGGAGAAAGACTTGGTATAGATTATAGTGATGAAGAATTTGGTACAATGGAGATGAAAAATTTCAAAGCTGGAATAAAAGGCTCCCATTTGACATTTCATATGAGTTTAAGCTATCCAGCTACTGTTAATATAGATAGAATATTAGAAAAAATAAAATTAAAATTAACTGAGAATATAAAATTAATATTATTATTAAATTATAATCCAGTAAAATTTAAAAAAGAATCATTCTTAGTAAAGAGCTTACAAAAAGCATATGAAGATATTACAGGACTAGATGGTACACCTGTAACTACAACAGGAGGAACATATGCCAAAGTAATGCCAAATATAGTACCCTTTGGCCCATCATTTCCAGGACAAAAAGGTATAGCACATAATCCAAATGAATATATGGATATAGAAGATATAGTATTAAATGCAAAGATATTTGCAAATGCAATATATAATTTAGCAAAATAAAGATAGAAAAGAGGTAAAGATATATGAGTTATGCGATTATAGCTACATGGAGAATGGCATTAGAAGGAATAGAAGAAGGAGTAAAATTATTAAAAGATAATGGCTCTTCAGCAGATGCCATAGAGAAGGCAGTGAAGATGGTGGAAGATTTTCCATACTATAAATCAGTAGGATATGGTGGACTTCCAAATGAAAATGGAGAAGTAGAATTAGATGCAGCATTTATGGACGGAGATAGTCTATCTATAGGAGCAGTTGCAGGGATAAAAGACTTTAAAAACCCTATATCCATAGCAAGAAAATTAAGTGAACAAAAATTTAATTGTTTTCTAGTAGGAGCTGGAGCAGAAGAATATGCACATAAAAATGGATTCGAAAGAAAAAATATGCTTACAGATAGAGCAATAATTCACTATAAAAACAGATTAAAAGAAACAGTGGAAAAGGGACTAAGTCCATATGATGGGCATGATACTGTAGGAATGGTAGCACTTGATAATAGTGATTCAATGGCTAGTGGAACATCTACATCAGGATTGTTTATGAAAAAAAGAGGTAGAACAGGAGATTCAGCTGTATCAGGTTCAGGATTTTATGTAGATAGTGAAATAGGAGGAGCAACAGCTACAGGCCTTGGAGAAGATATAATGAAAGGCTGCTCATCTTATGAAATAGTAAGATTAATGAAAGAAGGATATACTCCACAACAAGCAGCAGATAAAGCAGTATCGGAATTAAATGATTTATTAATAAAGAGAAGAAAAAAAGCAGGAGATATATCTGTAGTATGTATAAATAACAAGGGAGAATTTGGAGTAGCTACAAATATAGAAAACTTTTCCTTTGTAATAGCAACAGACAAAATAGAACCAATAGTATATGTATGTAAAAATAAAAATGGTAAAACAACTTATAGAGTTGCAACAGAAGAATGGTTAGAAAATTATATGAACAAAAGAACAGCACCTTTAAAATTAAAGTAAAATAGGATAAAATATATAGAAAGACGGTGAATATTGTGGAAGGAATGGAATTATTAAATTTTCAAATAATAAGCAATGTGGGAGATGCAAAATCATATTTACATCAAGCACTAAAAGCATCAAGGGAAGAAAAATTTAGTGAAGCAGAAGAATTAATAAAAAATGCAGAAGATAGTTTAGGAAAAGCACATGAAATCCATATGGACATATTACAAAAAGAAACACAAGGGGACGATTTTAAAATCACCCTATTATTAATGCATGCAGAAGATCAAATGATGACAACAGAACTATTAAGAGATGTAACACAAGAAATGTTACTAACTCATAAAAAATATTCAAAATAATATATGTTAGGAGAAGATAATGAAAAAGAAAATTGAAGTATGTTGTGATAGCTTAGAGGATGTAATAATAGCTGAAAAAGCAGGAGCAGATAGAGTAGAACTTAACAATAGTATGCATCTAGGAGGGCTTACACCTTCAATGGGTACAATAAAATTAGTATCAGAAAGATGTGTAATCTCTACTATAGTCATGGCAAGACCAAGAGGAGCAGGTTTCTGCTATAATGATTATCAATATGACACTATGGTAGCAGATATAGAAGAAATGATGAAATATAATATAGCAGGAGTAGCATTTGGCTGCTTAACAAAAAATAAAGAAATAGATATAGAAAAAAACAAAAAAATAATAGAAATATTAAAGAAGAATGATAAACAAGTAGTATTTCATAGAGCATTTGATTGTGTAGTTGATCCATATAAATCAATAGAAATATTAATAGATTTAGGAGTAGATAGAATACTTACATCTGGACTTGCATCTAAAGCAGTAGAAGGAGTAGAACTATTAAAAGATTTGCAAAAAAAATATGGACAAAAAATAGAAATACTTGCAGGTAGTGGAGTAAATGAATCAAATGCAAAGTATATAATGGATGGAACAGGAATAAGTCAATATCATAGTTCTTGCAAAACATGGGAGATAGACCCTACAACCATAGGTAATGATGTATCATATGCATATGCTAATAGTCCTCATGAAAATGAATATAATGTAGTAAGCTATGAAAAGGTAAAAGAACTTATAAATATTGTTAAAGAATAAGTAACACTTGACTTCCATATTCATATATTGTAATATACGAATATAACGATATTAAGATATGGAGGAATAAAAATGAAAAGAAAATCTCATATGAAATGGTCATGGATAATAATAGTGAGCTTTTTTGTGTTGTCCATAATAGATTTTAGATTTGGTATATTTGGATTTATATGCATGACTGCACCAATATATCATGCACTAAGAGGTAGGGGAAAAGTACATTGTTCACATTATTGTCCTAGAGGATCATTTTTAGGTAAATTCCTACAAAAAATAAACTTAGGTAACAATATGCCTAAATGGATGAAAACAAAAAAAGCTAAAAATATATTACTTGGAATAATGATTACATTACTTTCTATATCACTAATACATTCAGGAGGAGATTTCAACAAAATAGCATTTAGCTTATTTAGATTTATGGGAGTATCATTTATAGTAGGAATTATGATGGGAATAATATTCAAACCTCGTAGTTGGTGTCAAGTATGTCCTATGGGATATAGTACAGGATTAATAAAGAAAGTAAAAGATAATAGAAAAGCGATTTAATAAAAATTATTGGGCTACTTAGTAAAATAAAACTAAGTAGTTTTTTATTTTGTCACATAATGTCGAAAAACAAAATAAATTGTAGTACGAAAATAGGCATATAGCCCTATGTTAGACTTGACCTTATGTAGTTTATACTATAAACTAAGCATTAGAGATTCGAGCTATTTAGACTTGTTTAGATAAAATAGCTTTAAAAATAATGTTAAGAGAAATGATTAGCATTATTTTTTTTGACTTTAGAAATGGAAAAAGTTAGTTAAATTATAGATATACCTTTTGAGGTATTGGGATAAACAAAAAATATACAAAGTCAACTTCATTATGAAAGGGCGACTTACATATGAAAGAAAAAATTTGGCTTTCATCACCACATATGAGTGATGAAGGATATGAAAAAGAATACATAAAAGAAGCATTTGATACAAATTGGATAGCACCACTTGGAACAAATGTAAATGAATTTGAAAAGGAATTAGCAGGTAAAGTTGGAGCAAAACATGCAGCAGCATTAGTATCTGGCACATCTGCTATACATTTAGCACTTAAATCAGCTGGAGTAGAAGAAGGTGATATTGTATTTTGTCCTACCCTTACATTTTCAGCAACAGCTAATCCTATAATATATCAAAATGCAAAACCGGTATTTATAGATAGTAATTATGAAACTTGGAATATGGATCCAAAAGCTTTGGAACAAGCATTTGAAAAATATCCAGAAGTTAAATCAGTTATAATAGTTCATCTATATGGGTTATCATCTGATATGGATAAGATAATGGAAATCTGCAATAAACATAATGTAGTAGTAATAGAAGATGCAGCAGAATCTTTAGGTACATATTATAAAGGAAGACATACTGGAACATTTGGTGAGTTTGGAGTGTTCTCTTTTAATGGAAATAAGATTATCACCACATCAGGTGGAGGCATGCTTGTTTCCAATGATGAACAGAAAATTAAGAAAGTTAGATTCTGGTCTACTCAGTCTAGAGATGCAGCAAGGCATTACCAGCATAGCGAGTTAGGGTTCAATTACCGTATGAGTAATGTGGTTGCTGGGATTGGAAGAGGGCAGCTTAAGGTATTAGACAGAAGAGTAGCTAAGAAAAAATATATATTTGAGTTTTATAAGAGGGAGTTAAGTTCATTAGATGGTATAGAATTTATGCCGATCAACGACTGGAATGAACCGAACTACTGGTTGAGTGTGATCACATTAAAAGGTTCAGTAAGACCTCTTGATGTTATGGAAGCATTGGAGAAAGAGAACATTGAATCAAGACCCGTATGGAAGCCAATGCATATGCAGCCATTCTTCGCTGAGTATGATTATGTTGGTGGGGATGTGAGTGAGAAGTTATTTGAAAATGGTGTGTGCTTGCCATCTGATACGAAGATGATGGATGATGATCTTGAGAGAATATGTTCAATTATAAAGGGACTGTGGTCTAAATAAGAAGTAGGTGCTGATAAATGCAGAGTGAAGTGAAGGAAGAAGCGAAAGTGAATAAAGGTATATACAGAAGACTAGTCAAAAGACCAATGGACTTGATATTGTCTTTGATGGCAATTATCTTTTTAAGTCCTGTTCTTATAATTGTTGCAATTCTTGTTAGGCTTAAGCTCGGTAGTCCTGTGCTGTTTAAGCAGAAAAGACCTGGACTTAATGAGAAGATCTTTACTATGTATAAGTTTAGAACAATGACGGATGAGAAGGATGAGAATGGTGAGCTGCTTCCAGATAGTGTTAGATTAACAAAGTTTGGTAGGATGTTAAGGTCTACTTCTTTAGATGAACTTCCGGAGTTGTTCAATATTCTTAAAGGGGATATGAGTATAGTAGGACCAAGGCCTTTACTCATTCAATACTTGGAACTCTACAATGATTATCAGAAGATAAGACATGAAGTGAGACCTGGTCTTTCAGGACATGCTCAAGTCAATGGACGTAATGCCATTAGCTGGGAAGATAAGTTTAATCTTGATGTTGAGTATGTTGACAGCGTGAGTTTTAAAGGCGATTGGAAAATTATATTTCTTACTATAAAAAAAGTATTTGTTAAGGAAGGTATCAGTTCAGATACATCGGTTACGATGGAGCCGTTTAGAGGAAGTAAGGTAGACAGTTAAAATATTGAGATATTAGACTTACTGCAATTATAAATTTATTACTTCAGAGAGGAATGTACTGTTCATGAAAGACAAATTGATTATTATTGGTGCCAGTGGACATGGTAAGGTTGTCGCTGACATCGCAATAAAAATGAATAAATGGCAAAGTATCGTATTCCTCGATGATGACGAGTCTATTAAAACATCTTTGGGATTGGAAATCATTGGCAAGACTGAGGATGCTTTTACCTATAAGTATGAAGCTGATTTTTTTGTTGCTATAGGTAATAATGAGATAAGAGAGAATATTCAAGAGAAATTTATTGAGAGAGGATTAAATGTAGTTAGTTTAATTCATCCTGAAGCTGTCATCGGTACTGATGTAGAAATTGATATTGGAACTGCTATTATGGGGGGAACTGTGATCAATAATTCTACTAAAATTGGTAAGGGTTGTATCGTCAATACAAGTGCCAGTTTGGACCATGACAATGCAATTGAAGATTATGTGCACATATCCCCTGGAGTTAGGACTGCGGGAAGTTTAAGCATAGGCAAAGGTACATGGTTAGGGATAGGAAGTATTTTAAGCAATAACGTAAAGATCTGTAGTGGTTGCAAAGTAGGTGCAGGGGCTGTGGTAGTTAAGGATATTACTGAACCTGGGACATATGTAGGGGTTCCGGTGAGGAGAGTTGATAGATGAAGGTATTATTTCTAACATTATTGGATTTTTCTTCAGTTGACGAAAATGGTATTTATACAGATTTAATGCGTGAATTTGTCAAAGATGGTCACGATTTATATATTATTTCTCCAACAGAAAAAAGAAGGAATGAGCCAACGAGATTAATTGATAATGGCAAAGTGAAAATTTTAAAACTTCAAATTGGAAATACACAAAAAACAAATTTAATTGAAAAGGGAATCTCGACTTTAACGATTGAATCAAAGTTTAAGAATGGAATTAAAAAGTACTTTGATGATGTGAAGTTTGATTTAGTTTTATACTCAACACCACCTATTACACTACAAAAGGCAGTTGAATTTATAAAATATAGAGACCAAGCTAAGACGTATTTACTTCTGAAAGATATATTTCCACAGAATGCAGTGGATTTGGGTATGCTTAAGACTTCAGGTATTGAGAGCTTAATATATAAGTCTTTTAGGAATAAAGAAGAGAGATTATACAAAATTTCTGATTATATAGGATGTATGTCGAATGCAAATGTTGAGTTCCTATTAAAACATAATCCATCTATATCTAATGAAACTGTAGAAGTATGCCCAAATAGTATTGAACCAATAAAAGTGGATATTTCAGAACAAGAAAAAAAGCAAATTAGAGAGAAGTACAATATACCTGTTAATAAGACTATTTTTATTTATGGTGGAAACTTAGGGAAGCCACAAGGGATAGATTTCTTGATTGATTGTATAAGAGCTAATGAAGATAATGAGAATTCATACTTTTTCATTGTTGGTTGGGGAACCGAGTTTGTAAAGTTAGAGAACTTCTTTGAAAGAGAGAAACCTAAGAATGCTAAGCTACTCAGTCAATTGCCCAAAATAGATTATGGAGTATTAGTTAATTCATGTGACGTAGGTCTGATATTTCTAGATAGAAGATTTACAATACCAAACTTTCCGTCTAGGCTTCTTTCATATATGCAGGCATCCATGCCCGTTTTAGCAGCGACTGATACAAATACGGATATTGGAAAATTGATAGAGAGTGGCAGTTTTGGATATTGGTGTGAAAGTGTTGATGTTGATAAATTTAATCAACTAGTTAATAAACTATGTGATAAAGATTTAAGAGTCGGTTTAGGTAGAAATGCAAGAGAATATTTGGAAAAACATTACTCAGCAAAGCACTCATATGAAATAATCATAAAACATTTTAAAAATTAGAAGAGAGGTAATCAAATGTTTAAAGGAAAGACTTTACTAATAACAGGTGGAACAGGATCTTTTGGGAATGCTGTAATGAAAAGATTCCTTGATACAGATATCAAAGAAGTCCGAATTTTTTCACGTGATGAAAAAAAGCAAGATGACATGAGAAAACTTTATAAAAATGACAAATTGAAATTTTATATAGGAGATGTTAGAGATCTTTCAAGCATTAAAAATGCTATGCATGGAGTAGATTATATTTTCCATGCAGCTGCTCTTAAGCAGGTGCCTTCTTGTGAGTTCTTTCCACTTGAGGCGGTAAAAACTAATGTGATAGGAACTGACAATGTACTATCTGGTGCTATTGAAATGGGAGTTAAAAAGGTTATATGTCTTTCTACAGATAAGGCAGCCTATCCGATTAACGCAATGGGAATTTCAAAAGCAATGATGGAGAAGGTGTTTGTAGCTAAAGCAAAGATTGTTGATTCTGATAGAACACTTATTTGTGGTACAAGATATGGTAATGTTATGGCTTCAAGAGGCTCAGTAATTCCATTGTTTATAGATCAGATTAAGAATGGACAACCACTGACAGTAACTGATCCCAATATGACAAGATTTCTAATGAGTCTTGAAGAAGCAGTTGAGCTTGTTGTGTTTGCATTTCAGAATGCTGAAGCTGGCGATATTATGGTTCAGAAATCTCCTGCATCAACCATTGGAGACTTAGCTCAAGCAGTTAAAGAACTTTTTAAAGCAGATAACGAAATCAAAGTAATAGGTACTCGTCATGGAGAAAAACTCTATGAGACACTCCTAACAAAAGAAGAGCATGTTGTAGCAAAAGATATGGGTGGATTCTATAGAGTGCCTGCTGATAAGAGAGATTTAAACTACGATAAGTACTTTGTTGAAGGAGATCAAAAGCTTTCATCAGAAGATGAGTATAACTCTCATAATACAGAAAGGCTTAACATAGAACAGATTAAAGAAAAGCTACTTCAGCTTGATTATGTAAGAGAACAATTGGAAAGTTGGGATAGATAATGAAGATTTTAGTCACTGGGGCAAAGGGCTTCATAGGAAAAAACTTAATAGCGGAACTGAGAAATAGAAAGTACGATGATATTTTAGAGTATGACAGAGATACAGATTCTTCTTTACTTGATGGGTTCTGTAAAGAATCTGACTTTGTATTTCATCTTGCAGGAGTAAATCGACCAAAAGAACAATCTGAATTTATGGAGGGTAACTTTGGGTTTACCTCAGATCTATTAAATTCGCTCAAGAAACATAATAACACCTGCCCGGTGATGATTTCATCTTCCATTCAAGCTGAGCTAGACAATCCTTATGGTGAAAGTAAGAAGGCAGGAGAAGATCTTCTGTTTTCTTATGGAGAAGAAATAGGAGCCAACGTTCTTGTTTACAGATTTCCAAATGTGTTTGGTAAATGGTGTAGGCCTAATTATAACAGTGCAGTAGCTACTTTCTGTCATAATGTTGCTCATGATTTGCCTATTCAAGTGAATGATCCAAGCGTAGTAATGAATCTTGTTTATATAGATGATGTCGTTAATGAGCTGATTAATTCGCTAGAGGGAAAAGAAAACAAAATAGGTTCATTTTGTGAAGTTCCTGTAGTACATACTATAACACTTGGTGAAATAGTAGATTTGATTGATACATTCAAGAAGAGTCGAGAAGATAGGTCAGTGCCGAATATGTGGGATGCATTTACAAAGAAGCTCTACAGTACATATCTAAGCTACTTGCCAGAAGACCAGTTTAGTTATGACTTAAAGATGAATGTGGATCAGAGAGGCTCATTTACTGAATTTATAAAAACGCCTGATCGCGGCCAGGTTTCAGTTAATGTCTCAAAACCTGGAATTACGAAAGGTAATCACTGGCATCACACGAAGAATGAGAAGTTCTTAGTTGTAAGTGGTACGGGTGTTATCAGGTTTAGAAAAATAGATTCAGATGAAGTGATAGAGTATTTCGTAAGTGGTGAAAAAATGGAAGTTGTTGATATACCAACAGGCTACACACATAATATAGAAAATCTTGGTGATACAGATATGGTTACGATAATGTGGGCCAATGAGCTATTTGACCCTGAAATGCCTGATACTTATTATTTGGAGGTATAACTGATGAAAAAATTAAAAGTTATGACGGTCGTTGGGACTAGACCAGAAATAATCAGACTGTCAGCCGTTATTAATAAATTAGATAAATCTGAAGCGATTGACCATGTTCTTGTTCACACTGGACAAAATTATGACTATGAACTTAATGAAGTGTTTTTTAATGACTTCAATTTAAAGAAGCCGGATTATTTTTTAAATGCTGCTACTGGAACAGCAGTAGAAACTATAGGGAATATTCTAGTAAAGATTGATCCGATTCTTGAAGAAGTAAAGCCTGAAGCATTTTTAGTACTTGGAGATACAAATAGCTGTTTATGTGCAATAGCAGCAAAGAGAAGACATATCCCTATCTTCCATATGGAAGCAGGGAATAGGTGCTTTGATCAGAGAGTTCCTGAGGAGACAAACAGAAAAATTGTGGATCATACGGCTGATGTCAACCTAACATATAGTGATATAGCAAGAGAGTACCTTTTAAAAGAAGGACTTCCTGCAGATAGAGTCGTTAAAATGGGTAGCCCGATGTTTGAAGTTCTTAATTCTAGAAAAGACGATATTGAAAACTCTGATGTACTTGAAAGATTAGGACTCGAAGTTGATAAGTATTTTGTTATATCTGCTCACCGAGAAGAGAATATCAGTTATGAGCAGAACTTTATGGATTTAGTAGAAAGCTTAAATACGATAGCTGAAAAATATCAAATGCCATTGATTGTAAGTACACATCCTAGAACTAGAAAAATGATTGAATCTAAAGGAATTGAGTTCAATCCGTTAGTTAAGACAATGAAGCCCCTTGGATTCAATGATTATGTCAAGCTTCAAAAGTATGCCAAAGCTGTTTTAAGTGATAGTGGAACTATCAGTGAAGAGTCATCAATTCTTGGATTTAGAGCACTTAACATTAGACAGGCACACGAAAGACCTGAGGCAATGGAAGAAGCATCCGTTATGATGGTTGGACTTAAGAAAGAAAGAATTCTTCAAGGGTTAGAAGTATTGGAGACACAAGAAAAAGGTACATTAAGATTAGTAGCTGATTATAGCATGCCAAATGTGTCTGATAAGGTGCTGAGAATCATATTATCTTATACTGATTATGTAAACAGGGTTGTTTGGGGGGAATAGGATGAAAAAAAAAGTCCTAATAATGACGAGGTACTATCTACCCAGCGTAAAAGGTGGAGGTCCGATACAATCCATTAAAAATATTGTAGATAATTTATCTGATAGATTTGATTTTTATATTGTAGCAGCTGATAGGGATCTGGGTGATAGCAAACAGTTTGGAAAAATTCACGCCGATCAATGGGTACAAGTGGAGAAAGCAAATGTTTATTATACAGATATTTCAACCTTAAGCTGGGAAAAAACAAAATTAATTATTAACAGTTCTGATTGTCAAATAATGTATTTAAATAGTTTTTTTGATTATAAATTTACTATAGTACCCCTTATTTTGAATAAGCTAAAGAAGATTCAGGTTAATAAAATTATTGTTGCTCCAAGAGGACAATTTTCTCCAGGTGCACTTGGATTAAAGGGGATAAAAAAGACAATATTTATATGGATTTCAAAAATACTTAGGTTATATGATAAGTTATGGTGGCATGCAACAGCTGAATCTGAAAAAGAACATATTCAGAAAATATTTGGAGATAAAATTAATATAAGAGTGGCAAATAATTTAACTGGTAATTATAGTAGTTTAGTATATGAAAAGAAAATAAAAAAGACTGCTGGGGAATTGAGAGTAGTTTTTGTATCTAGAATACATCCTAAAAAGAACCTAAAACAAGCAATTCAGTTGTTAAGTAAAGTAAATGGGAATATAGTTTTTAACGTATTCGGTCCAATTGAAGATAATCAATATTGGTATGAATGTAAGCGAGAAATATCATTACTTCCAGCAAATATTAAAGTGAATTATCAGGGGATTGTGAATCACGAAGATATTATTGACGTATTCAAAAATCATCATATTTTTTTATTCCCAACATTGGGAGAGAATTTTGGCCATGTTATTTCCGAAGCATTAATTGGAGGTTGTCCAGTAATTACTAGTGATCAAACTCCATGGAGAAACCTAGAACATGAAGCCATAGGATGGGATATAGATTTGGATGATGAAGAAAAATTTATTAAAGTTATTCAAGAATGTGTTAACCTAAATCAAGCAGAGTATGATAGCTTTTCAAGAGCATCGTTTAAGTTTGGATTGAATAGTTCAAATTCAAAAGAAGATTTACTAAATACGAATTTATTATTTCTTCCATAGAGTCTAGGAGTGATTTCATGCCATTAGAAGAAAGAACCATTAAATATATTGCGTTTTATAATGATAATAAGTTTGGTGCGAAGGATAATAGAAATACTTCCTTAGCTATTACAAACAAGATCAACTATATCTGTAATGCTCTCAATAGAATTGGATACAATGTTGAAATAGTGTCTCCTTGTTGGTCTAATAATAAAAGTGGCTATTATAAAGGCCATCTTTATAAAGTATCCGAGAAAATAAATTTTAGAAATTTTAGTACATTTGGAACTAATAATAAATTCACAAAAAAAATGAAGCATTATTTTTCGGCGCTTCAGTTATTAGTTCATTTACTGTTCAAAACAAAAAAAAATGAGAAGCTAATCGTGTACCATTCGTTAGCTTTAAATCTACCAATAAAGATTGCAAAATTAATAAAAAATCTAAATATTGTACTTGAAGTTGAAGAGATTTACTCAGATGTTTGGGTAGGAAATACGGACAATGGGTCTGAATTAAAATACATCAAAAGTTTTGACAAATTCATTTTCGCTTCAGACTATTTAAAAGAAAAAATAAGCGATATTAATAACGTTGTAGTTTATGGTTCATATCAAAGTATCGATACAGAAATAACGAAGAAGAAAACCAATAATGAAATAAATATTGTTTATGCGGGATCAATTGATACGACAAAAGGTGGAGCGAAAAACGCTGTAACATGTATGGAATATCTTCCTCAAAATTATCGACTACATATTTTAGGGTTTGGAGAAGAATCAGAGGTTCAAAATTTAATTGATAGCATCAATCGAATGAATACTATTAAAGGATATAAGTCTTGTGAGTTTCACGGCACTTTAGTTGGAAAGAATTATGAGGAGTTTTTGTTAAGTTGTGATATTGGTTTAAATCCTCAGTTTGAAGGAGAATATATGAACACTGCATTTCCTTCTAAAATTCTTTCATACTTAAGCCACGGTTTGATGGTTGTTAGTACAAGCATAACTAGTATAAAAAAATCCAAAATTAGTAAGTACATTACATTTTCAGTAGATGATAAACCTGAGTCAATAGCTAAAGCTATTCTTAGTATTGATACAAGTAAAAGTATGAGCAGTCAAGATATAATTAACAACTTGGATAAAGAGTTTTTAAGAAATTTAGAATTACTTCTCAGTACAAAGTAAATTCTATTATTTGAGCATAAATTTTCATGCGTCATAAATATCAATTTAATTGAATTGGAGAATAATAATGGATAAATTGAACAAAAATAATGAACCATCTATTTTAGTAGTAGCATTTAATAGACCAAGTTCCTTAATTTCATTACTAGAATCTTTGGAAAGTGCACATTATGAGAATCAAGTTAGATTAATAATTAGCATTGATGGTGGAGGTGGAGAATTAAATGATACTGTAAAGAATATTGCGAGAAACTATCAGTGGCCAAATGGCGAAAAAATTATCATAATGCATGAGGAGAATTTAGGGTTAAGAAATCATATTTTGAAGGCTGGAAACTTAACTCAAAAGTACGGAGATATCATCATGCTAGAAGATGATCTGTATGTATCAAAACTTTATTATTCATATTCTAAGCAAGCTTTAGATTATTATAGAGATGAGAATTCAATTGCTGGGATATCATTATATGCTCAACAATATAATGAGACCAGCGGAAAACCATTTTATCCTCTTTATTCTGAAAGCGATACATACTTTATGCAATTAGCATCATCTTGGGGTCAAGCATGGACTAAAGAACAATGGGGAGATTTTTTTGAGTGGTATAAAGATAATGAATCAAATATATTAGAAGAAAATTGGATACCATCAAATATAAAAAAATGGCCGAGTACATCATGGAAAAAATATTTTATTAAATATCTTATTGAGAAAGAAAAGTTTTTTGTATATCCGTATATATCATTAACTACAAACATGAGAGCTAAAGGTGTTCATGCTAAAATATCTGATAATTTATTACAAGTACCCATGTACTTCGCTATTGATAAGAAATTCAGCTTTGCAGATTTTGAATCTTCAGTTATAAAGTATGATGCATTTCATGAAAATATTAATTTAAGTCAAATTATTTCTATAGAGAATTTGAAAAATATTCAGGCGGATTTGTATGGAACAAAAAATATTGAAGGTGCAGAATATGTATTAACATCTAAAGCACTTAACTTTAAAATTCTTAGAAAGTATGGACTTAGAATGGTGCCACACGAATTAAATGTGCTAAACGATATAAAAGGTGACGATTTATTCTTGTATTATACTAAAGACAAGCAAAAATTCTCAGAAGATAAAAAATGGAATATCGAATATAGAAATTTTATATATTATTTTCTAAAAGTCAATCCAGGAAAAAGAAGAATTGTGAAACACTTTATAAATACCATTATTAATAAAATATTTAATTTGAAAAACTAGTAGCTAATTAAATTAATTATCGTAAGGGTGGACTAAAATGTATATATCGACTACGGATAACAGAGTCAATGAAAAAAAACAAAAATTTAAAATTGATATTATTAAGTGTATTTCTTATTTTATACTTATAGATTTGATTTTTTTCCCTTATTTCCCTTATTTCATCATGCCTTTAAGTCTACCTGTTGTTATTTTAATGCTTTTTTTTCATGGTAAATTTGAAAAAAATAGTTACTTCAACATATTTATTGCTATATCAATATTTATATTGATAAGCGTTTTTACATCAATAATTATTGGAAGATCTACTGATATAATTCTCGAAAATTTTAAGAGAGCATTCCAACTTATAACATCTTTCTTTTATTTCTTTTATTTTAGTTATTTTACTAAAAGAAAGGATCTAAACATTAAAAAAATTTTAATGGCATTTATAGTATATCAGTTGATTTTAGCAATTATTTTTTTTGCTGATCCATCTATGATAATTTCATTAAAGAAAAATTTCTATACTGCAAGTGCTCATGCAGCGGATAATGTTTTAATCTATATCAGATATAGTTATATGTTCGTTGATCCAAATACTGCTGCATATTTCTACTTAATAATAACATTTTTTTTGTACCATAAATATGACCTAAAACCATTTGCAAAATTTTTTGTAATTTGTTCCACAATTATCTTACTCTTAGCATTCCAAAGTAATGGGGCTATCTTAGCTTTTTTAAGTGGTTTAATATTACATGTAATACTTAATAAGAAATTGCTCAGAGCAAAAACTGTTAAAAATATTTTTGTATTTATCCTGTTAATCATATTGGTACTTATCATTATTAAGAATATTTATCCTAACATATGGTTAGAAATGACAGAGATATTAAATAGATATAAATATAGATATGAAGTTTCACTAGCAACGGAAAATCCAAGAATAGGTATCTATCTAAAAGCAATAGACAATTTAATTCCTTTTTTATGGGGGCAAGGATATACTTTGAAAATTGAAAATGCTATTTTTAAGCCACACAGCGATCATTTTCGTATGATCTACAGTTATGGTCTAGTTGCTTATTTAAGTACTTTATATTATTTTTTTAGACATTTATTAAACAAGAACTTCATATTTGTTTTGCCAGCTTTTTTCGCATTCTCTATTAATACTTTAATTGATGAACAGAAACTTCTCGCATTATTCTTGAGCTTACTTGCAATCTCATTAAAGGAAATAAATGTAGATGAAGATTGTAGTTCATCTCATCACCAGCTTAAATTTAAAGAAAAATCTAATAAAATGAGGTAATAATGTTGCTAATAAAGAAGGTCTTATATAATGAAAGATGAGTTTCTTAAAAAATTTAGAAAAATATTAAATAATGAGCTTGCAGTAAAGATTATTGGTAATTCTAGCTGGCTCATTGGAGATAAAGTATTTACAATGATGCTTGGAGTATTTGTAACAGCTATGGTTGCAAGATACTTTGGCCCTGAAAAATATGGAGTATATAATTATGCTCTTTCATTTGTAACTTTATTTACTGCATTTTCAACATTGGGATTAGAGACATTAGCAGTAAAATCAATAGTTGATAAAGATTATGATGAAGGGACTGTTCTATTTACTAGTTTTCTTATGCGGGTGGTAGGTGGAGTATTACTAACATTTTTGTCTGCGGTAATAATTAGAATCATTGAACCGAACGATAAAACATTACATATATTAGTTCTAGTAATGTCCACAACAATGGTTTTCAAAGCATTTGAAGTTATCGAATTTTGGATCCAGGCATATCAGAAAGCAAAAATATCTTCAATAATAAGAATGACTAGTTACATTTTAATTGCGGCTTTAAAAATTTTAATAGTTATATTGGGTGGGGATTTAATCCATTACTCTCTAGTATATACTTTAAATACAATAATTGTAGGAGTGGCTTTAATAATTGCATACGTAAAAAATAAGAGTTCTGAATTGAATTGGAATTTTGATTTTGCTTTCGCAAAATATATTTTATCACAGAGTTGGTATCTTATTTTATCAGGATTAATGGTAACTTTGTACATGCAAATAGATAAAATTATGTTAGGGACATTAATGAATACAAAAACAGAGGTCGGCGTATATTCTGCTGCTACTCAAATAGCTCAGTTGTGGTACTTTGTCCCAATGGCTATAATTACATCTTTTAAACCTGTAATAATGAAAAATAAAGGATTATCAAATATCACCTATGAAAAATCAGTTCAGATGTTATATTCTATAATTGTTTTAATTAGTTTGGCCTTTGGTATAATTATCTTCCTCTTTTCTGATATGATTGTAGGGATACTCTACGGTCAAGAATTTATAGAGGCTTCAAAAATATTATCCATTAGTGTATGGGCAGGAACATTTGCTGTACTTGGATCAGCAAGAGGAGTATGGCTAATTTGTGAAGGTTTACAAAAATACTCGGTTATCTATATAAGTTTAGGAGCAATCGCTAACATTTTTATGAACTTAATATTAATACCGCAAATAGGTTTTTATGGTGCTGCGATTGCAACTTTGATTTCTCAAATATTAGTCGCGATTATAGCACCGGCATTATTTAAAAAGACAAGGACTTCCTCTTTGATGATCTTAAGGGCTTTTAAATTGAAGGGCCTAATTAAATAAATAGGTCTATAGATAACATCAGCTAAATGAATTGTGGATAATAAATTTAGTGAACTTATGTTAAATATAAAAGGAGATCAAAATGAATACAGTTAAAAACATATTAAAGAAAAATGATTTCATTTTCAAGACTTATAAAAGTTTTGCTAAGAAAAAAATTGAATTCTTCATCAAATTTTCTCCCGTATTAGCAAGTAAGTTTTTATACAAACGAAGCACTGGAAGAAAACTTAACTTAAAAAATCCAAGAAATTTTAACGAAAAAATTCAATGGCTAAAATTATACTGGCAACATCCTTTAGTGGCAAAGTGTGCAGATAAGTATGAAGTGAGGAAATATATTGAAGAGAGTGGATGCAAGGAAATACTTAATGATCTTTATGGTGTCTACAATGACACATCAGAGATAAAATGGGACTCTTTGCCAAACAAATTCGCTATGAAAACCACTAATGGCTGTGACACTTACATTGTTACAAACGATAAAAGTAAACTTAGCAAAGAAAAGTCGTTGAAATTATTAGACAAGTGGTTAAAAATTGATTTTGGACTTTTATATGGCGAAATTCATTATTCGAAAATGAAACCAAGAATCATTTGTGAAAAATACATTGAGACTGATGAAGGGTTACTTCCTAATGACTATAAATTGTTCTGTTTTAATGGAGAACCTAAATACTTATATGTAGGCGTTATTGATGAAACTGGATATACGCATAAAACTTTTTATAATTTGAATTGGGAAAAGCAAGACTTCTTAAAAGCTGGATACAAGTCTTATCATCATAAAAAACCAGATTCACTAAATGATATGATTAAATATGCTAAGATACTATCAAAACCATTTCCTTTTGTAAGAGTTGATTTTTATGACTTGAATGGAAAAACTTTGTTTGGTGAAATGACATTTACTCCTACAGGAGGGCTTGCAACATATTATAAAGATGATATTTTAGAGATGTTGGGTGAAATGATAACTTTACCAAAAGAGAAAATTTTAAATTAGGATTGTAAACATTGTTGAATTAATGGTTTGTTTTTCAAGATTATTATAATATAAGGGGTAAAAATCAATGAAAATTACTATCGCTGGAACAGGCTACGTTGGTCTGTCTAATGCAATACATTTAGCGCAGCACAATGAGGTCACAGCGCTGGATATAATTAAAGAGAAAGTTGATATGATTAACAACAAGAAGTCTCCAATAATCGATCCGTAGATTGAGGAGTATCTAGCAACAAAAGATCTCAACTTAACTGCGACTACACATAATTTTGAGGCATATAAAGATGCTGACTATGTTATTATTTCAACACCAACAAATTATGATCCAGAGAAGAACTACTTCAACACAAGAACGGTTGAGGCAGTCATAGCAAATGTATTATCGATAAATCCAGATGCTGTAATGATTATTAAGTCTACAGTACCTGTTGGATACACAGAGTCAATTAAAGAAACATTTGACACAGAGAATGTTATCTTCTCACCAGAGTTTTTGAGAGAAGGAAAGGCTTTATATGATAACCTCTATCCATCTAGAATTGTAGTTGGCGAGCAATCTGAAAGAGCAAAAGTATTTGCTGAACTGCTTGCCCAAGGATCTATCAAGAAAGACATTCCAATTCTTTATACAGATGCAACAGAAGCAGAAGCAATTAACTTGTTCGCCAATACTTACCTTGCACTTAGAGTAGCATATTTCAATGAGCTTGATTTTTATGCTGAAGTGAGAGGTTTAGATACTAAGCAAATCATCGGAGGTGTAGGGCTAGATCCACGTATAGGTACTCACTACAATAATCCTTCATTTGGTTATGGTGGTTACTGCTTACCAAAGGATACAAAGCAATTATTGGCTAACTATCAGGACGTCCCTCAGAACTTGATGTCTGCAATAGTTGATGCGAACCGCACAAGAAAAGGTCATATCGCCGACATGATCATTAAGAGACAGCCGAAGATTGTTGGTATATACAGGCTTACAATGAAAATGAATTCTGATAATTTCAGACAATCTGCGATTCAAGGTGTCATGAAACGTATTAAAGCTAAAGGTATTCAGGTCGTAGTATTTGAGCCGGCACTTCATGAAGATGAATTCTACAACTCAAGAGTAATTAAGGACTTTGATGAGTTTAAGAAAATCTCGGATGTTATCGTAGCAAATAGATTATCTGATGAGATTAAAGATGTAGTAGACAAGGTCTATACAAGAGATTTATTCAGCAGAGATTAGTAGTCACTCCCCTTCCCACCTATCCAGTGAGCCCCAAAGTCACCAAGATACCATTCATCACATAGGGGAATAGGACTTAGAGGTGACATTAGTTGATTAGGGTGATGGAGAGGAATGGGCATGAAGAGAGAAGTGGCTACAGGAGAGCGTGAATATTAGAGATTCGAACAAAGTAGGTGATGATATGTTAGCCAAAATAAGTATAGCAGCTTACATTATATCTGCAGTTCTACATTACACTAATGATCAAATGAATTTATTCTGGCTGTCAGGTGTGCTGGGCATTGTCACTTTTAGTATAAGTTCGTATATAAGTTTCTATCGCGTGATAGTCTTCCCCGAAAATTAGACAGTTTTATAATTAATTTAGTATTAATTTCTATTCCAAAATCATTTAAATTTGTTCCTTTAAAACCACTAAATATCAGAAAAGTTTAGAGTTTTTAACTAGATTATTATCTAATAATAAATTTTGATATATTAAAATAAATTTAAAAACTAAACTAGACAATAGAATAATTATTATGTTACAATTTTTAACATGAAAAATAGTAAAAGATATAAACCAGAATTTAAAGCAAAAGTTGTATTAGAGATATTAAAACTTAATAGTAATTTTACCTCCAATTTTCTATATAAGTATCAAAAGAAAATTGGAGGTATTTTTATGAGTAAATTATTTGGACGAAAACCACTTGTATTAGATGAAGATTTAGCAAAAATTATAGGACTTAATGAGTCTATAGTAATTCAACAAATACATTATTGGATAGAGATAAATAAATCTAAGAATATTAATTTTTATGAGGACAAGTACTGGACATATAATACAATGATTCAGTGGCAAGAAGAATTTCCTTTTTGGAGTATAGAAACAGTAAAGAGAACTTTAAAAAAAGTAAGAGATAAAAATCTATTATTAATAGGTAATTTTAACAAACTAAAAATAGGTAGAACACTTTGGTATACAATAAATTATTCTGAATTAGAAAAAATAATGGAAAATAGCAAAAAGACTCAACCAATACCAGAGATTTCTACAGAGATTAACAAAAATATAAATAATAAGTCTATCAGTCAGTCTAATAATATAGTTAATAGTAATAAAGAAGAAAGACAAACTAAAAATAGATTTAATTATAATGATTTTAGTTTAAAGTATAAGAGAATATTAGATAATTCATATATTGATTATATAGATGAACCATATAGAGAACCAGTGAAACACGCTATAAGATTACTTATACTTGATGGTATAAATAAATATAGCAGGTAATTTAATACCAAATACTATATTTAATTTAGATATAGAAAAAAATAAATCAATTTGTAATAGAACATGCAATTAATAAAATTAAAAATATAAGTAAAAATACAAATATAAAAAATACCATAATGTATTTAAAGACATGTATTTATAATGCTATCTTGGATTTGATTTTATATACTCTAAATCCCCACCAATAAAAACTTTTAAAATAAATTTATCCCAATGAGCAATAACTTCATTTCTCACATCACTAAATTCTTCTTATGCATACTCTGAATCAATAAATAAAAATCTCACTCCTATTTTTTCATCTGGATTAGATTCAAGATACCTTTATATTGTAAATTACTTATAATCCTATATATTTACTATAGTAGGGTATTAAATTTAAATATTTATTTTTAGAATTATTATATAAATTAAAGGGTTATCTATAATTCATATATAAGATATAGAGATTTATAATTAGACACTCCTAAATTAATACTGTAGTATAAGATTTGTACAAAGCTTATATTAATAGCATTGAAAGGATGATAGTTATGAAAAAGAAAAAAGTGCTAGTTCTATTATTGTTAATTTTATTTTTAACAATAATAGTATCAGGATGTAGTGATGAAGAAAATGATGAGGTAAATTCTAATACAGACACAAATTCTAAAGAAATTTCAAGTGAGGTACCTACGTTAAAATTAGGATATATATTTACTAATCATCAAACACCGATAATGGTAGCTGCAAGTAAGCAAGAAAAATTAACAGATAATGGAATTCATTTAGAAGAGGTAATAGAAAAGGAAAAGTATAAATTGATGGAAGGTGAAGAACATATAGCTAATGTTGATTTAGTAGTTTCTAAGAGTGGGTCTGAAACTATGACATTATTAGCTCAAAATCATATAGATATTGGTCTTGCATCAAATACTGCATTTATAACTGCAAGAGATCAAGGTAATCCAGTTAAAATTTTAGCTCCTGTACATACAGAAGGAATAGGTCTTGTAGTAAATAAAGATTCTGAAATTAATGACTGGGAAGAGTTTTTAGCTAAGTCAAAAGAAAATGAAAAACCTATGTCAATAGGATATCATTCTCCTACAAGTGCACCATTAATACTACTTGAAGCAGCTTTAAAAAATGAAGATGTAAATTATACTAAAGATCCATCAGATGTAGATGCCGATATTTTATTAGTTGATTTAAAGGGTACTAGTAATTTTATACCTGCAACCACATCTAATCAAGTAGATGCTTGGGTTGGGCCTGCACCTTACCCAGAACTAGCAACTGTTGAAGATGTAGGAAAGATAATATTAGACATGAAACATCTTCCTCCAGAAGGTAATTGGCATGATTTTCCATGTTGTGTAATGGGTACTACAGAAGATTTAGTAGAAAGTAATCCTCAAGAGATAGAAAAACTATTAGAGCTTATAACAGCAGGAGCAGAATATGCTCAAAATAATAGAGATGAAGCTGCAAAGATAACTTCAGACTTTACTGGAGTATCATATGAGGCTGCTAAGTTATCAACAATAAAATATACTACTAATCCATCAGATGTATGGATAGATAATATGGATTTAACATATCAAACATTAAAAAATACTAATAGTTTAACTGATAAACTAGTTGAAAAGTCATTTGAAGAAGCTTCAGATGAAATATTTGATTTTAGCTTTATAAGAAATACATTAAAATAATTGATTTTAATTTTATAAGAATCACATTAAAATAATTAATAGCAGGATATTTGTTCTGCTATTAATTATGTCTAGAAATAATTGAGGTGAAAAATTAATGATACCTAAAAGATATATAAAATCTATGATATTACCTGTATTATTTATAATTATTTGGCAAATGCTCTCTATAAGCATTGATAACGCTATAATACTTCCTAGAGTTGATTCAATCACGGAATTATTGATACGTCCAACACAAGACTTATTAAGTATAGGTTCTCTCATAGATAATACAATAATATCAGTAATAAGAGTAATAATAGGTTATATTATAGCTTCTATTGTAGCTATAACACTTGGAATGATTATAGGATATTCACATAAATTAGATGAATTTTTATTACCTTTTCTAAGTATATTTAGGCCCATAGCTCCATTAGCCTGGGTACCCTTGGTATTAGCTTGGTTTGGTGTATCTAGTTTAGCTACAATTACAGGAGTAGAACAAGGTTCCTTATATATACAACTTAATAATATTAAACTATCTATGCTATTTATAATATTTATTGGAGCTTTTTTCCCTATTCTTACAAATACTATTTATGGAGTAAAAAGTGTAAAGAAAACATTAATAGATTCTGCTTTAACTTTAGGTGCTAATAGAAAACAAATTTTTACTAAAGTATTACTTCCAGCTTCTCTACCTTCTATTGTAACAGGTCTTAGAATAGGACTAGGAGTTGCTTGGATGTGTTTGGTGTCTGCTGAGATGCTTCCTGGGAGTCTTTCAGGGATAGGTTATTTAATCACCCATGCATATACAGTAGCAAGGACTGATGTTGTAATAGCTGGAATGATATCTATAAGTTTAGTAGGTGGATTTTTGGAGTTTACTTTTCAAAAAATAGAAAATAAATTTTTCAAATGGCAAAGGATGGAAAGATAAGTGGAAATTAAGAATAAAATTATTGAAGTAAATAACTTGAAGAAAACTTTTATTACAGAAAAACAGAATAGAATAGAGGCTTTAAAAGAAATAAATTTAGATATAGGTGAACAAGAATTTGTGTGTTTGATTGGACCTAGTGGTTCAGGTAAATCAACTTTACTTAGACTTATGGAGGGTCTTATTTTCCCAACAGAAGGAATTGTAAAAGTTAAGAATAAGATTGTCACAGGTCCCTTACCTGAAGCTGGTATGGTATTTCAGGAATACTCTCTTATGCCTTGGAGAAATATAATTGACAATGTATCTTTTGGTTTAGAAATAAGAAACATACCTAAAATAAGAAGATATGCTAGAGCAGAAGAACTTTTAGAGAAATTTGGTTTGTCAGAGTTCTTACAAAGTTACCCTTACGAATTATCTGGTGGTATGCAACAGAGAGCAGCAATAGCAAGGGCAATAGCAGCTTCTCCTGATATATTATTTATGGATGAACCATTTGGTGCTTTAGATGCATATACTAGACTTCAAATGCAAAAGGATCTTATAGATTTCTGGCTTGAAGAAAAAAGAACTGTTGTATTTGTAACTCATAGTATTGAAGAGTCAATATTTCTTGGTACAAAAATAATATTAATGAGTCCAAGACCTGGACAAATCGACAAAGAATATGATATTAATCTACCTTATCCAAGAAATAGGTTCAATAAAAAATTTCAAGAATACTTTGAAGATATAATGGAAAGAATGAACGAAATTAGTAAAAATTAATAAATTTATTTTATAATTAATTATAATAAGGTTACAAATAAGAATACATAAATAGCAATCAGAATTTCCTTTTTAGAGTATAGAAATAGTAAAAGAGAAATATATGTGGATGCTAATTTACGATATCATGTTATAGTGTAATTAGTTTATATACACAGATTAGTATGAATAGTGTGGAAAAGTGCTTTGTAATATTTCCTTGTGTGTGGATAAAATGAAAAGATGTACCTTATAGTTTTTATTAGATATTGTGTTGACCCTTGAGTTACTTCATAGTTTATAATTTAAAATAGAGTATAAACAATGAAGTGATGAGGAGGATTTAGATGAATAAATATGATGTTGTTGTTATAGGAGCTGGTGCTGGAGGGTTAAATACTGCATTTGAGGCAATTGGACTAGGAAAAAAGGTAGCGCTTATTGAAAAAAATGCACCTGGTGGAGAATGTACTTGGTCAGGATGTATACCTAGTAAGGCATTGATTAATATTGCAGACGAAATCCACACTGCTCAAAAATATGGCACAGTAAATATAGATGGTAAAGAGATATTAAATAAAGTTAGAGAATTAGTTCATACTGCCCATCAAGCTGAAGCTGTTGAAGTATTACAAGAAGTAGGTATTGACTATATAAAAGGATATGCTAAATTTAAAGATACTAATACGCTGGATGTAGAAGGAAAAGAGGTCAAAGGAGATAAAATATTTATCAGTACAGGAACATCTGCTTTAGTTCCTCCAATTAAGGGATTGGACCGAGTTAATTATTTAACCAATGAAAATATTTTCCTTTTAAAGGATCTTCCAAAGAGTATGATTGTATTAGGTGGTGGGCCTATTGGGGTTGAGTTAGCACAAGCTTTTAATAGGTTGGGAGTAAGTGTTAAGATAGTTGAAATGGCTGAAACTTTATTGGTTAGAGAAGAAAAAGAAATGGCATTAAATATACAAAAAACTTTAGACAAAGAAGGTATAGAAGTATTTACATCTGCTAAGGGTGTTGAAGTAAAAGAGGAAGAAAGTGGTGTTAACTTAATAATAGATAAAGATGGAAATACGAGTGTGATAAAGGCAGAAAAGATCCTGCTTGCATTAGGTAGAAAACCTAATTTGGAAGGTTTTAATTTAGAAAAAGTAGGTGTGAAATATAATAAAAAAGGAATCCAAGTAGATGATTATTTTGAAACAAATATCCCTAATATATATGCTGTTGGAGATGTTGTAGGACCTTATTTATTTTCACATATGGGTGCTGTTCAAGCGAAACAAGCAGTAAAAAATGCATTTACACAGACTAAAGAAACAGTAGACTATAGTAATACTTCTTGGTGTACTTTTACCCATCCTGAACTTGCAAGAACAGGTATGACAGAAGAAGAAGCAAGAGCTCAATTCGGAAATAATATACAAGTATTTACACATAAATATAGGGATGTAGATAGGGCAGTTGTAGACCAAAAAACTCAAGGAATGGCTAAAGTGATATGTGATGAACAAGGATATATTTTAGGAGCGAGTATTTTAGGTGAAAGGGCATGTGAGATGCTAGGGGAGCTTCAAATTGTAAAGTCTTTCAATATACCATTTTATAAATTACAAGAAGTAATTCATCCTTATCCTAGTTATAGTGAGATATTATTAACTATGAGCAATGATGCATATGATAATAGAAAATAGAACTTTTTAACCTAATAGCACATGTTTCTATGATATAATTAAAAGAAATATATGATTAGAAAGGTGTAATGAGATGTTTGGCAAATATTTTAAGACAGGAGATATGGCAAGATTTCATAATGTTTCTTCTGATACAGTAAGATATTATGACAAAGAAGGGTTAGTAACCCCCACAGTTGTAAAAAATAATAAATATAGGTATTATGATATAAACGATACATTAAAATTCAGCTGTGTGACAAGGTTAAGGGAGATGGATGTCTCTATTGATAGCATTAAAGACTGGTTAGAATATGATAATTTAAATGATCTCACATCTTTTAACATAAAACATGTTGAAAACCTAGAATTGCAAAAATTACTAATTGATAAGAAGATAGCATATATTAAAGAGTTTAATAAAAGAATGGAAAGTTTTAAGTTAAACCCAAATACTATTGAATACAAAAAAGATGATTTTATTTATATATGTAATGACTTAAACTTTACCACTGATAATGAAAATATTCATATGGATAAACCTATTGATATAAGTGGTGTGTTAGACGAGTTTTGGACTAGAACTTCTTTTTTAGGTTATATGAATCAGTTACAAGATAAAGGAAAAGTATATTGTGCAAATATAGTTTCCAGTGATTGTGATATAATAAAAAGAATAGATTTTGGTAATACACTTAGATTTAATTATATAGGTGATGTATTTTCAGATAATACATATCTAGATGAAGTAATGGAAAAGGTAAATTCATATTGTAATAAAAACAGATATAAGCTCAAAGGGGATTATTATGAGGTCTATTATTTGTCACAATCTGTAGATGAAACACCTATCTACTATGTACACATATATTTCCCATTAGAGGATATATAGAGCCTATATATAGTTTTATTATGAAATATTCTAGAAAATTTAAATTTTAATAAATATTATATATAAAAAAACGATTACTAATAAATTTATTAGTAATCGTTTTTTTATATATAAATAATGAAAGAACTTTCAAAATTACTTTATTAAATGAATAAAACAGAAGAAATAACAAGAAAAATGAAAGTAAAACCAAAATAGTCTATATATATTGAAAATAGTTTCGGAAGTTATATAATAATACATAAGATATGAGAGAAGGGGGTGAATTAATGGATATAAAGAATAATTTGATAGTGTCATGTCAGGCATTAGAAGATGAACCACTTCATTCTTCATTTATAATGGGAAGAATGGCTATTGCAGCTAAGCAGGGAGGTGCTAAAGGAATAAGAGCAAATTCTGTAGAAGATATTTTAGAAATAAAAGAGAAAGTGGACTTACCTATAATTGGAATAATAAAAAAAGAATATGATGACAGTAATGTTTATATAACGCCAACTATTAAAGAAGTGGATATGCTAGTAAGATGTGAAGTTGATATTATAGCAATAGATGCTACAAATAGAATGCGACCTAATAATTTAAATTTAGAAGACTTTTTTAATAATATAAGAAATAAATATCCTAATGTTAAATTGATGGCTGATTGTTCTAATTATGAAGAAGCAATATATGCAAATAAACTTGGTTTTGATTATATAGGAACTACTTTAGTAGGCTATACTGATTATACTAAAAACAAAAGAATTGAATATAATGATTTTGAACTAATAAGAAAAATACTTAAATATATTGATGTACCATTAATTGCAGAAGGAAACATAGATACACCTGAAAAAGCAAAGCGTGTTATTGAATTAGGTTGTCATAGTGTTGTAGTAGGATCTATGATAACAAGACCACAAGTTATAACTGAAAAATTTGTAAAAACAATTAAAAATCAGGAGTGATAATAATGATGGAAAGAATCGAAAAAATATTTTTACCTTTAGCTAACAAATTATCTACAAATAGATATTTAGCAGCTATAAGAGATGGTTTTGTGGCAATATTACCAATAATGATAGCGGGATCTTTTTTCATACTGATTAATAACGTTTTCATAGGAGAGGATGGATTTACAGATAAGTTATTTGGTATGCCTTTTGAAAACTTGAAACAATTAGGAGCAAGTATAGCACCTGCAACATTGTCAGTCATGTCAATATTATTAACCTTTACAACCGCTAAGGCATTAACTGAGTATTATAAGGATGATACAACTATACTACCTACAATTTCAGTAGTTTCATTATTTATATTAATGCCAATAACTTTTGATGGAGACCTTGGTATAGAATATATCAATACATTTTATACAGGTTCAGCAGCATTATTTATGGCATTTATATCATCTATTTTTACTGTAGAAATATTGCATAGACTTTCTAAAGTAAAAAAGTTAATAATAAAGATGCCTGAAAGTGTACCACCATCCATAGCAAGATCCTTTAATAAATTAGTCCCTGTATTAATTACCATGTTAATATTTGGTGTGATTAGAATTATAACAAATCTAATAGGTTCACCTTTAAATAATTTAATATTTGAGTTAATACAAACTCCTTTTACTAACATTGTAAGTTCAACTGCAGGAGTAATAATTATTTATTTCTTATACATGTTGTTATGGGGTATGGGAGTTCATAGTGCTTTTATATTTAACCCTATTTTAGAACCTATATTTTTAACTTCTTTAAGTGAAAATGTAGCTAATGTAGAAGCTGGAAGTGCAATGACTGAAATAATTACTAAGCCTTTTATAGATTCTTTTATGTTTATGGGGGGTGCAGGTAATATGCTTGCTTTAATAATAGCTATATTTATTGTATCAAGAAAAGAAGAGTATCGTAAAATAGGAAAAATAGGACTAGCTCCTGCACTTTTTAATATTTCAGAACCAATAATGTTTGGATTACCAGTAGTAATGAATCCTATACTTATAATTCCAATGATAGTTTCTACATTAGCAGGACTTGGAATAGGTATGATTGCTACTACTATCGGTATTATATCAAATACTTATATATTAATACCGTGGACTACACCACCTATCATTAGTGCTTTTTTAGCTACAGGAGGAGACTTCTTTGCTGCTATAGTGGCACTTGTTGTTCTAGTAGTGTCAGTTTTAATATACATGCCATTTGTGGCTATAACAAATAAACAAAGGATTGAATATAATGACTAAAGTTTTGGCATTTGATTTAGATGGAACATTAATAAATAATAAAAATGAAGTTATTGGAGGTGAGAAAACTCTTAAATTACTTGATAAAATAAAGAAGTTAGGCTTTGAACTTGTAATTACTACAGGAAGATTAGATCACGATATATATTATATAAATGAAAAATATGGATTAGATATTAAATATAGAATTTCGCAAAATGGAGCAGTTATTCAAGATAAAACAAGTTCTAAAGCAATGTTATTAGATAAGAAGGAAGCTATAAGGCTGTACAAAAATCTTATAGAAAAATTTAATGATATTAGAATAGAATTAAATACTGTAAGTAATAGGTATTGGCATAGCGAACGTGATCCTGACTTTCCAAAGGAATATTATGACTCATCAGCTATAAAAAAAGATTTTTCTTCTATTATAAAATTTCAACCAATTGTGTTGTTTTTATTAATAGGCGATAATTGTAGAATAGATAGCGTTCAAAAATATATAAATGAGAATTATGAAAAATTTGATGCAATTAAAACATCAGAAACTTCATTAGAAATATTAAAAACAGGTATATCTAAAGGAAATACTTTGAGAAAGCTTTTTCCAGATTCTAAAATAATATCTATTGGAGATTCTGACAATGATTATTCTATGTTTGAAAAGTCTGTAGCTTCTTATTATGTTGGACCTGATCCTAAAGGTGCAATGAAAGCTAAATATAATGTATTAGATATACATGAAGCATTAGTTCATATATATGAGGAGGAAAAGAATAATGACTAATCAAGAAATCGCATTTAATATCATTGCTAATGTAGGTACAGCGAAATCTTTGTATATTGAAATTATCGATAAATGTGAAAAAAGAGAATTTCATGATATAGAAAAAATGTATGAAGAAGCAGAAGAGTATTTAAAAATAGCTCATAAGGCACATTTTAATTTAATTCAAAAAGAAGCAAAGGGAGAAGATGTAAATTTAACATTGTTATTAATACATGCAGAAGATCAATTGATGAATGCAGAAACTATTAAAATAATTTCTAAGAAATTTGTTCATATTTATAAGGAGGAATTAAAATGATAAAAATACTATTAGTATGTAATGCGGGAATGTCTACTTCAATATTAGTTGAAAAAATGAAAAAAGAAGCAGAATCAAAAGATATAGAATCAAAAATATGGGCTCTTTCTAGTAGTGAAGCAAGAAGCTTAGAAGAAGATGTAAATGCAGTTTTAGTAGCTCCTCAGTTAAAATTTGCATTAAATGATATTAAGAATATGTTTGAAAATACGCCTGTAGATGTAATAGATATGAAAATTTATGGAACTATAGATGGTAAATTGGCTCTTGAAAAAGCTATGGGAATGATAAAAAAATGAAAATTTTATATATCCCTTTAGATGAAAGACCCTGTAATAGGTTATTTCCTCAATTTATTACAGAAACAAGAGAAGATATAGAATTAGTATCTCCTCCTATAGAATTATTAGGAAATAAGAAAAAACCAGCAGATGTAAATAAACTATGGGAATATATATTTTCTAATATTAAGTATTGCGATTATGCAGTATTATCTATAGATATGCTAGTATATGGAGGTTTAATACCATCTAGACTTCATTATTTGAAAAAAGAGGAAGCTAAAAGAAGAATAAATAATATAAAAGAATTAAAAAAATATAATAAAGAAATTAAAGTTTATGCTTTTAATTGTATAATGAGATCACCTCAATATAATTCTTCAGAAGAAGAACCTGAATACTATGCTGAGCATGGATACAATTTATTTAGAAAAGCATATTTAAATGATAAAAAAAATAGAGTTGATTTAACATCAAAGGAATCCGAAGAACTTTTTGGTATAGATATCCCTGAGGAAATATTGAGAGATTATGAAGAAAGAAGAAATTTTAATGTTGATATAAATATTGAGGCTGTAAATTTAGTAAAAGAAAAGGTAATAGACTTTCTTACTATACCTCAAGATGATTCTAGTCCATATGGTTATACAGCTATAGCACAACAAAGAGTTTTAGATTATATTAAAAAACATGAATTAGAATTAAAGATAAATATATATCCTGGAGCTGATGAAGTAGGGTCTTCTCTAATTGCTAGAGCTTTAAATGATTTTTTAGACAGACAAATTAAAATATATCCTTTCTATTCATCAACATTTGGACCTACTATAATTCCGCTATATGAAGATAGACCTATGAATGAAAGTTTAAAATATCATGTAAGAGTATGTAATGGAGTTTTAGTTGAGAATCCAGAGAAAGCAGATATTATTTTAGCCATTAATTCTCCAGGGAAACATATGCAAGAATCTTTTGATCAAAAAGATAAGCTTGACTTAACTTATAAATCTTTTAGAAATTTACAAGATTTTGTATTTAAAATAGAGGAATTCATTGAAAAAGGAAAAAAGGTTATAATAAGCGATTCTGCATTTTCAAATGGTGGAGATCTAACATTAATTAAATATCTTGATAGATTAGATATATTTGATAAGTTAATTGCATATGGTGGATGGAATACTAATTGTAATACTTTAGGCACAGTTTTATCCTCTGGTATATATGCTTTTGACTCAAAAGATAAAAGTAAAATATTAAAACATTTAATATATAGATTAGTTGAAGATGTTATTTATCAAGCTAATGTAAGACAGAATATCACTAATAATTTTCTTCCAAAACATAATCTGTCTTATACTGACCTAAAAGGTAAAGAAGAATATGTAGAGGAAGAGGTAGGAAAGTTATTATTAAATGAATACAATAAATATAATTTATCAAATGAATATAAGTTAAATAATTTTAAAGCATATTTACCATGGAGGCGAATGTTTGAGGTTGGTTTAAAATTTAATATTGAGTAAATCTTGATAAATAGTCTATATGTAATTATAATTACATATAGACTATTTTAAAATAGGAGCTGAGTTTATTGAATAAATTTAAAAGTAATGTTATATCAAGAATTGAGGCTACTTATGAAAATTTTACAAATACAGAAAAGAAAATAGCTGATTTTTTTATATCTAACAAAGAGATTATTGATTTTTCTGCTAAAAACATATCTTCAAAATTATATGTTTCTGAAGCTTCATTATCAAGATTTTCTAAAAAAATGAGTTTCAAAGGATATAGAGAATTTATATATCAATATAAAAATACAATGAAACAAGATGATATTAATATAGACAATCTAACTAAAGGTGTACTTGAAACATATGGTGAATTACTAAATAAATCATATTCTTTGATTGATGATAAACAAATGATAAAAGTAGCGAAGTTACTGTTAAAATATGATAAGGTATATACCTATGGTATTGGAAGTTCTGGTACAGTAGCTCAAGAATTTAGAATAAGATTTATGAGGCTAGGTCTTCATGTAGAGCATATTATTGATGAACATATAATGAAAATGAATAGAGCATTAATTGATGAAAAAACACTTGTAATAGGATTTTCTATAAGTGGAAATAACATAATAAAAGAATCTCTTAAAGTTGCAAAGGAAAAGGGAGCAAAAACTATAATTATAACTTCTAGTAATGATTATAAACTTTATGAGTTTTGTGATGAAGTAATGTTAATAGCAGTCAAGAAAAATTTAGAGATAGGAAATACAATTTCTCCTCAATTTCCAATGTTAGTAATTACGGATGTATTATATGCTCATTTCTTAAATTTAGATTATAAAGATAAAAATGAAATTTTAACAGATACTTTAGAGGGGATAAAATTTAAATAAAATAAAGACTACTTAATAAATTAATTTTAATTTATTAAGTAGTCTTTATTTTATTATATACGTCTTTAAGATTTAATTTAAACAGTATTCTCTTTGTGATATTTTCTAAATTTTAATGGAGTTATTGATTCTTTCTTTTTAAAAAGACGGATGAAATTACTCTGACTATTAAATCCAGAGCTTAATGCAATAGTAGTAATATCATCATCAGTATGATAAAGTCGGTCTTTTGCATGGGCAATTCTTTTTAATAATATATATTGTTTTATAGTAAACCCAGTGACATGTTTAAATGTATGAGATAGATAATATTTACTAATAAAGAATTTTGATGATAAAAAATTTAATGTAATATTTTTTTTGAAATTTTTATCTATATATTGTTGAATTTCAAAGACTTTTTGCTCTGATTTTTTAACGTTCATTATTGGAAATTGGTTATTATAATTTCTATATATATAAACTAAAAAAGATGCTAGAGTTGAGGTGAATTCAATATACCATAATGATTCTTTTTTAGAATAAATATTATTTAAATTATTTAATATGGATTTTACAAATGGAACATCTTCATCTATAATTCTAAATCCATGCTTAAAATTACTAGGTCTAATTTTAAATATAGAAAGAAGTTCATTTTCTTTGATAATATCATCTAAATAATCAGAGTCAATAATCACCATGTATCTTGAGTAGGGAATCGACTTTGGAAACATTTTATGTTTTTCCACATTGTTTATAAATAGTAGATGGTTTTTGGGAAAATCATAATTAGAATTATTGATGATAAATTTGGAACTTCCTTCAGTAATAAATATTAATTCATAACCATTATGATAATGTTCTTTTAAACCATCTTTAATAGAACTAAGTGTTAGATAGTTCATATCAATATTTTGATAATCCATAACCCTCCTCCTTTATAATAGCAACTTTTATCAATTTTTCAGCAAGTAATTTATATCTCTGCTATCATTATTATATTATAATGATAATGAATAAACAAACTAATAAATAAAGCATAATGGCCATTATTGTTAAAGTCAAGGAGGCATTATATTGTCAAAAGATACATTTAGAAGTAATGGGAACTTTAATTATAAAAATATTCAAAAATTAAAACAAGAGATTAATAAATTAGATTTAGGTATAAAGTTATCTGATGATTTAGATGTGTTCAAGAAAACGATTACAATAGATGGTCATATAATCCCTAATAGTTTAGCTACGCATCCAATGGAGGGGGGAGATTCTGATGAAAAGGGAAGTCCTACAGAATTAACTTATAGAAAGTATAAAAAAATAGCTAGAGGTGGATCAGGACTTATATGGTTGGAGGCAGTTAGTATTTGTAAAGAAGGTAGATCAAATGATAAGCAATTATGGATAACAGAGGATAATTGGAGAGATTTTAAAAAATTAAATGATCTTATTAAGAAATCTGCCAAAGAAGAGTTTGGAGAAGGTTTTGAACCTAAAACAATAATTCAACTTAATCACTCTGGTAGATACTGTAAGGTTAATGGAAAAAGAAATCCTATTATTGCTACTCATAAAAGAGTGTTGGATGAGGCAATAGGGATTTCAGAAGACTATCCTCTTGTAACAGATGAATACCTAGACAATCTTATTGCAAAGTATATTGAAGCTGCAAGATTGAGTAAGAAAGCAGGTTTTGATGGTGTAGATATAAAAGCTTGTCATGGTTATTTATTATCAGAGATATTATCTGCTTATGATAGAAAAGGCAAATATGGTGGAAGTTTTGAAAATAGAACTAAGTTAATTAGAGATATTGTTCATAAGATAAAAACTGATAAAGAATGTAAGGGACTTTTATTATCATCAAGATTAAATATATATGATGCAGTACCTTATCCTGATGGTTGGGGAGTTTCCAAAACTGAAGATATAGAAATAGATTTGGAAGAACCTAAAAAGTTAATCAGATTGCTTGCTAATGATGGAGTTAAATTAATTAGTATCACAATGGGAAATCCTTACTTTATTCCCCATATAAATAAGCCATATGATATGGGAAATTATATTCCAGATGAAAAAGTAATTTTTAGTTGCAATAGATTGATTAAAGAAGTAGGAGAGATTCAAAAAAGCATTCCTGAAGTTAGTATAGTTGGAGTAGGATATAGTTGGTTTAGACAATTTGCTCATTATGTAGGTGCAGGTAGTTTAAAAGAAGGCTTATGTAGTATAGTTGGTTTTGGAAGAGAAAGTATTGCTTATTCTGACTTTGCAAGGGATATTTTACAAAATGGAGAAATGAAATTAAATAAAGTTTGTATTGCTTGTAGTAAATGTAGTGAAATGAAGGCGAAAATTGGTACTTGCGGATGTGTAGTAAGAGATTCAAAGATTTATTTACCAATGTATAAAGAGATGAAAAGTAGTGAGGTGTCAACAAATGAGTAAAATTGCTGTAGTAAGTGGAGGAACAAGAGGTATAGGTTTTGGAGTTGTTAAGGAGTTATATTCTGAAGGTTTTTTAATAGCCTGTTTAGGAAGAAAATTAAATGACAACTTATCTAAGTTTATAGAAGAATCAAATGATAGAGTTAAATTCATTGCAGTTGATATAAGTTCTGTTGAACAGATAAAAAGAGGTATAAAAAAGGTAGAAGACGAATTCGGAAGAATTGATTTATTAGTGAACTGTGCTGGTGTTGCACCTAAAGAGAGAAATGATATATTAAATTCTACACCTGAAAGTTTTAATTTTGTAATGGATATTAATCTTAAAGGAACTTATTTCATGACACAAAGTGTTGCGAATGTAATGATTAACCAAGATAATAATGATTTTATACCAAAAATAATTAATATTTCTTCTCTATCTGCATATGCATCATCTACAAATAGGGGTGAATATTGTATATCAAAAGCAGGAATTAGTATGGTAACAACTTTATTTGCTGATAGATTAGCAGAATATGGAATACTTGTGTATGAAATTCGTCCGGGTATTATCAAAACAGATATGACATCAAAGGTTACTGCTAAGTATGATAAACAGATTGAAGAAGGCATACTTCCAATCAAGAGGTGGGGGTATCCAGAAGATATTGCTAATGTGGTTAGCCTATTAAGTTCTCCCAAAATGAGATATTCAACAGGAGAAGTGATTAATGTTGATGGCGGTTACCATATAAGGAGGTTATAGCGAAGCAAATGAGTACACAAATTCAAATAAGAGATATAAAAATAAATGTATATAAATACAACACTTTAGTCATAGGATCTGGTGCAGCTAGTTTAAATGCTGCTGATTCACTATATAAACTAGGACAAACAGATATTGCTATAATAACTGAGGGGATGAATAAAGGAACATCTAGAAATACTGGTTCTGATAAGCAAACCTATTATAAGCAGTCTACAACTATTATAGATGAGGATAGTCCCCTTAAAATAGCAAAGACTCTTTATGATGGTGGAGCAATGCATGGTGATATAGCTCTTGTAGAAGGAGCATTATCATTAAAGAGTTTTTATAATTTGATTAATATAGGGGTACCATTCCCTCATGATAAATATGGGCAATATGTGGGATATAAAACAGATCATGATGAAAATAGTCGTGCTAGTTCTGTAGGGCCATTAACATCTAAGTATATGACTGAGAAACTTGAAGAACAAGTTAGAAAAAATGGTACTGATATATTTGATAGGTTTTTAGTTATTGGAATTTTAAAGGATATAGATAAAAACGAATCTGTAGGAGTACTTACAATAGATACAAAGAATATTGATAACTCAGATTATGGATTAACTCTTTTTAATTGTACAAACATTATTTATGGTACTGGTGGACCAGCTTCCATTTATCATAGATCTGTATATCCTAAGAGTCAGTCTGGTGCTACAGGAATAGCGTTAGAAGCAGGTGTAAAGGGACATAACTTGACTGAATGGCAATATGGAATTGCATCTACTAAGTTTAGATGGAATTTATCAGGAACATATCAGCAGGTAATACCTAGTTATATATCAACTGATGAGAATATGGAGGATGAGAGAGAGTTTTTAGAAGATTACTTTGAAAATCCATCTGATTTATTAAATGCAGTATTTTTAAAAGGATATCAATGGCCTTTTGATTCACGAAAACTTTACAATAATGGATCTTCTATAATAGACCTTCTCGTGTATATAGAAACTCAAGTAAAAGGAAGAAGAGTTTTTATGAACTTTATGAAGAATCCAAATTGTGTAGGTGGAGAATTCCAATTTAATTTACTGGGAGAAGAGGCTTATGAGTATTTGTCAAACTCCAATGCTCTATTTGGTACTCCTATTGAAAGATTAAAGAAAATGAATCCATTAGCTATTAAGCTATATAAAGACCATAATATTGATTTAGAAAGTGAACCTTTAGAAATTGATGTCTGTGCTCAACATCAAAATGGAGGTTTGGTAGGAAATATATGGTGGGAAAGCAATGTTAAACACTTCTTTCCAGTGGGAGAGGTTAATGGTACTTTAGGAATTTACCGTCCGGGAGGAACAGCTTTAAATTCTACTCAAGTAGGTAGCTATAGGGCTGCAGAATTCATATCAAAGGTTTATACTGAAGAGCCTATGGATATGAATGAATTTAAAGATAAGATTAAAAGTCAAGTAGAGAAAAAGATTGATTTCATTAAGAATATTAAAGTTAACAAAAATAAAAGTTCTAATTTAATAGAATTCCAACAAGAATTACAGAAAGAAATGTCAAAACATGGAGCTTTTATCAGGAGGATTTTAGAAGTTAGAAAGTCTATTGATGAATTTAATAATACATTTAAATCATTGACCGAATTAATTCATATTAATGATTTAAATGAATTACCTAATGTGTTCAGAATTTATGATATGATTATTGCTCAATTATCATTATTAAATTCTATAGAAGAATATATTAACTATGGAGGAGATAGTAGAGGTTCATATCTGGTTCACAATAAAAATGGAGACTATGAGATAGATTATCAAGGAATAAATTTAAGGTATTCATTAGAGAATACTATAGGTGATAAAGTTTGTGAAACCCAAATCAATCAAAATCATTCATTAATGGAATTTAAACAACAATGGAACAAGGTTAGACCTATACCGGAGTATAAATCATGGTTTGAAAATGTTTGGCAAGAATACAGAGAAAATAAAATATATGGGGGAATAAATAATGAAGATTAATAAAACTAAAAAAAGTATTTTAGCAATTGTATTAATGGTAGCTATGATTCTGCCACTAGCTGCTTGTGGTAATGATGAAGAAACTGCAGGAGAAGGTGGTTCAGATAAAGTTTATGAATTGAAATTTGCCCATGTTGTTAGACCTACAACTCCTAAGGGAGCTGCAGCAGAAGAGTTTAAAAAGAGAATAGAAGAAAAAAGTGATGGAAGAATCAAGGTTACAATATATCCTGATTCACAAATGGGAACGGACCAAGAGATTAATGAGCAGATATTAGAAGGAACTTTAGATATGAATGCGCCATTCTTATCAACAGTTACATCTTTTGTTGAAGAATTTGAGTTATTTGACTTACCATATTTATTTACTTCTAGTGAAAATGCATATGCTGCACTAGAGGGAGAAGTAGGAGAAAAGTTAGATAGTTATTTAGAAGAAAAAGGATTAGTTTCTCTAGGATATTGGACAGGTGGATTTAAGCAAATTACTAACTCTGTTAAACCAATTAAATCAGTTAATGATTTAGATGGTTTAAAGATCCGTGTTAGTCAAAGTCCTCTTTTAGTTACACAATTTAGAGCTATAAATGCAGGAGGAATATCAGTGCCTTTTAGTGATTTATATTCATCATTACAAACTAAAACTGTAGATGGACAGGAAAATCCATTTGCAAATATTGCAACTAAAAAGTTCTATGAAGTACAAGATTATATGACAGTAAGTGATCATGGATTTATGGGATATTCTTTCTTTATGAATAAAGACAAGTTTGACTCTATGCCTTCAGATTTACAAGATTTAACAAAAGAAGTATCTAAAGAAGTGATGGAATGGGAGTGGAAAGAATCAGAAAAGAAAGATTCAGAGTATCTACAAGAAATCAAAGATGCAGGTGTGACTATTGATGAATTTGATGATGATGAAAAAGCAGAATTTAAAAAAGCTACTCAATCAGCTTACGATGAGTTTTTAGAAAAAGAAGATGGAGAAGAATTACTTAACTTAGTTGAGAAGTATATAAAATAAGAAGTATAAATGTATCAAGGGTAAAATACTCTTGATACATTTATATCATTAAAATTAAAGCGTAAGGGTGGATTATATGAAAAAAGTTTTTGATTTTTTTAATAAGACTGAAGAGTTGACTGCTTCAAGCTTGTTAATTATTACTTCCCTATTAGTATTTATTCAAGTTTTATTGAGATATATGTTTAATTATTCTATAGCATGGTCAGAGGAAGCTGCTAGATATATGATTGCCTGGTTTATATTCTTAGGGAGTAGTATGGCAGTTAAGGACAATGCTCATGTTAATATGGATGCATTATCTAATTTGATTAAAGGAAAAGTTAATCAAGCAATTAGTATTGTAATCGATTTAATAAATATTGCTTTTTGTATAGTAATTATAATGGCAGGATTGAAAATGGTACAAAGTGCTATGGATTTGGGAACAACAGCAACTTCAATTTCTTTACCATTATATATTCCATATGCTTCAGTGCCAGTTGGAGTATTTTTTATGCTAATTAGATATATATTCAGTATAGCAAACAAAACAATTGAGTTAGTTAATGGGAAAGAGGTGAGGGAATGATATTATTAGTAAGTTTTATTATATTACTTTTATTGGGGGTTCCTATTAGTATAACTACAGGATTATCTACCATAGTAGCTATGCTGGCTAGTGATATTAGTTTAGAGGTTGCAGCACAAAAGATGTTTTCTGGAGTAGATTCCTTTAGCTTAATGGCTATACCTTTCTTTGTTTTTGCGGGAGATATAATGTTAAAGGGTGGAGCATCTAAGCGATTAATCAACTTTGCAAATAAGTTATTTGGATGGATTACTGGTGGATTACCTATTACGGCAATTATATCATCAATGTTTTTTGCTGCATTATCAGGATCAAGTCCAGCAACTGTAGCAGGTGTTGGCGGTGTAATGATACCGAATCTAATAGAAAACAAATATCCTAAAAAATTTTCTGTGGGATTATTATGTGCCGCTGGATCTCTTGGAATTATAATACCTCCAAGTATTACAATGATGTCCTATGGAGTTGTTTCAGAACAATCTATAAGTGATTTATTTATTGCAGCTATTATACCGGGTATCTTTATTGGATTATCCCTTATGGTTTTCAGTTATATATATTCAAGGCTTAATAAACAAGAAAGAATGCCTTTTCCAAAGTTTAAAGAAGTGATTATATCTTTTAAACATGCATTCTTTAGTATATTGATGCCTGTTATTATATTAGGTGGGATATATTTTGGATTTGCTACACCTACTGAGGCAGCGGCTGTAGCTATAATATATAGTTTAATTATCTCAATATTAATTTATAAAGAAATTAAATTTAGTGATATATTTTCCATTGCAAGAAAATCAGTCATAACTTCAGCAATGATCATGTTTGTTATTGCTAATTCGAAAATATTTAGTTGGTATCTAACTTTTGAACAAGTTCCTACAAAAATAGCAGAGAGTGTTCTAGGATTAGGAAGTTCTCCAGTTGTAATTTTATTGGCTATTAATGTATTATTATTGTTTGTAGGTATGATTATGGATTCTAGTGCAGCAGTACTTATATTAACGCCGTTGTTCCTTCCTATATTAACTAATGTAGGTGTGCATCCAATTCACTTTGGAGTTATAATGATTGTAAACTTAGCTATAGGAATGCTATCACCACCCTTTGGATTGAATTTATTTGTGGCTTCAGGTATAAGTGATATGTCAATATCTGAAGTTATTAGAGGTGTTATGCCTTTTATATTACTTCTAATAGTTGATTTATTAATTATTACATTTATACCTCAATTATCATTAATATTACTTTAATTGGTCATTAAATGATATTATAAATATCTTTGTACGTATCTCATAATGTGATACAATAATATATGCTAAAAAAGATATAATTATAATTGTAGGTGAATCAAATGAAAAATGTTAAAAAGTTAATTATTCCTGTAATAATCATAATTGCTTTACTATTTTTATATGATGGAGATGACTTAGGAGATACTAAGGTTACATTTAATGAAGAAGAACTCTTTGAGGGATATACTTTAATAAATGTAGATGGTGGAGATTTATCAGGACATAGGGAAGAGAATGTAGTTGTAGATATTGGGTTTGGCGATAGAGAGTACTATGCTTTTACTAATGAACATGGTCAATTGGTCAAAGTAGTAGCTGAAGAAATAATACTTCAGGATGATAAAAATGAACCTGTTCTTTCAAGTGGGAGATATTATCCAGATGAGGCCAAGGTTCCTGGAGTAGAAAGCAAGTCTTTAGATGAAGGACATATAATAGCAGATTCTCTAGGTGGAGTATCAAATGCGTATAATATTACACCACAAAATAGTACATTAAATAGACATGGTGACCAAGCCTATATGGAAAAAGCTATTAGAGATGCTGATGGAGCTACAGATTTTACTGCTATAATTACTTATCCTGATACAAAGACTCATATTCCTGATAAGTATAGCTATACTTATACTATAAACGGTAATACAGTTCGAGATGAATTTGAGAATATAAATCCTGATGGTACTACTGGTGAGTCAGAATCTGATAATATTTTAGAAAAAATAATAGATGTTATTACAGAGATACTATCAATTCTAGAGTAAAATATAGAGTTGGTAGTATTTTTATAGATTTTCATAGTTCTAGGTATTGCTTTTAATTGTAAATCAACAATGATATAATTGAAGTTATAGGAAAACTAAACTAGTTGATTCTTTGTAAAATAGCCCTAATATGGTTTAGGGCTATTTTAGTATAAAAGTATTAGTTTTTTTAAAATATAAATATTATTTTCAAACGGAGGTTATTATGGATAAGTTTATTGAAAAATTTAATAAAGGAACTCAATATGTAAATATTGTTTCTGCTGTTACTGAAGATGAATTGACTGATGTGAGTGATGTTAGTAATGATTATTTGAATAAAAAATGTGTTAAATTTATTCCAGCTAGTGGTGCTGCTACTAGAATGTTCAAGGATTTATATGAATACAAGAACTCTAAAATAGATACTGATTTTACTGATAAGTTCTTTGAAAATCTAGAAAATTTTGCTTTTTATGATGATATAAAAGAAATTATTGATTCTAGAGATTTAGATAAAGACAATATAAATGATAGAACCCAAATAATTGATATAATCTTAGAGGATAAGCTAAATTATGGGAATTTACCTAAAGCTCTTATTAAGATGCATTCATATGAAGATTTTGTGGCCACTCCAATTGATGAGCATATTTATGAAGGAGAACATTATTTAAATAATGATAATATTAATTTACATTTCACTATATCAAAAGATCATGAAGAATTATTTAACAAATATGTTGATAAAAGATTAGTGGATAAAAATAATATAGATATTACATATTCTTTTCAAAAGAATGAAACGGACACATTAGCTGTAGATTTAAATAACAATCCTTTTCTTCTTGAAAATGGAGATGTATTATATAGAGCTGGTGGACATGGTGCTTTAATTGAGAATTTGAATGATTTAGATGCTGATATTATTTTTATTAAAAATATTGATAATGTATGTCATAGAAGCTATATAGAGGATACTATTCATGCAAAGAGAAAGTTAGCATCTGTTGGACTTGAAGTAAAGAAACAAATTGATAAATATATTCTAGATATATTATCTGGAGATTATGACTTAAAGAAAATAGATAATTTTATAAAAGAAAGATTGAAGATTGTTTACAAAGATGAACTTACAGGAGATATTGCATTATCACTTCTCAATAGACCTCTTAGGGTTTGTGGTATGGTTATGAATCAAGGTGAACCAGGTGGTGGACCATTTCTTGTTGATAATGGAGATTATCTAGATTTACAGATATGTGAGAAATCTGAAATTAATTTAAATGATGAAGAAAATGTCAAAATCCTAAATTCATCACAATTTTTCAATCCTGTAGATTTAGTATGCTTTGTTAAGGATTATAAAGGTGATAAGTTTAATTTAATGGATTATATAAATGAAGAAAGATATTTTATAAGTGAAAAGACATACAAGGGAAGAAAATTAAAGGCATTAGAACATCCTGGTCTTTGGAATGGTGCAATGCATAATTGGAATACATTATTTGTTGAAGTCCCTATTTCTACATTTAATCCAGTTAAAACGGTGAATGATTTATTGAGAGATGGACATAGAGGTAGAGAAGAAAAGAAAGAGGAATAAAAATATATATGAATATACTAAATAAAATAGCTGGTAAAATTTTATATGGAATTGCTAGATTAATATCTATAATATTTGATGCCGTAATAACTGTTGTTGAAACGATAGTTATGATTATATCCAGTATTGCAAGGGGATTTGTTGTACTTTTAGGAATGGGAGGTTGTTTGTTCCTTTTACTATTTGCAGGTCCCTTTGGAATTGCTTTGTTGCTAAATCCTGCTGTGCTTTTGACAGTAGCATTTTTCATTATAGCGCCAATATTGGGTACTAAATTTATATCTTATCTAAAATATATAAGATATATTACAACTGAGTATTTATTTGATCGTGCAAGCTATCTCATAGATGGCAAGAGTTATGAATTTGAATCCTTTGATGGATATAGCAAAAAGTATAAAAGGATGCAAGAGGAAAAAAGAAGGAAAAGGCAAGAACAAAATAGAGCCAGACAACAAAGAGAATGGGAAGAAAGGTTTAGACAATGGAATGCATATCAAAATTCTCAAAGAAATAATTGGGGATATGGAAATCAACAAACCTATGCAAATCCAACAAATGAGTTTAAAACAAAATATGAAAAAAGTTGTGATCTCTTGGAAGTTGGATATGATGCAGATGCATATCAAATAAAGTTAGCATATAGGAAAAAGGCAAAGCAATATCATCCAGATATAAATAAATCTCCCAATGCTACAGAGAAGTTTCAGCAGATTAATGAAGCATATGAATTTTTAAGTGATGGAAATGTAGAGAGATATAAAAGTATTGGATAATAAGTATATCAATACTAAGAGGAGATGAATTAGTTATGAATTGGATTAGGAAGTTTATGATAGGAAGATATGGAACAGATCAATTATCTATAGCTTTATTAGCAGTTTCTATGATTTTTTCAATTTTATTTCGAATCTTTTACAGTAGTTTGTTAAATATATTAAGCATCGTTTTATTAATTACTATTTTCTATAGAATGTTTTCTAAAAATATAGGGAAAAGGTATCAAGAAAATAATAAGTTTTTGAAATATTGGTATCCTATAAAAAACAAGTTAAATAAAAAGATGCAGAAAATGAAAAATAGAAAAGATTATCGCTATTATGAATGTTCAGGCTGTAAACAGCAGTTTCGAGTACCAAAGGGAAAAGGTAAAATAATAGTGACATGTCCAAAATGTAAAAAGACTATGGTTAAAAACACATAAAAACAAGAATATTATAGTACAAAACTAGGTCAAAAGCTTTAATTTTTGGGTAGAAAATTAAAGGCATTAGAACATTCTGGTCTTTGGAATGGTGCAATGCATAATTTGAATACATTATTTGTTGAAGTTCCTATAGCTACATTATGTGATACAATAATATATGCTAAAAAAGATATAATTATAATTGTAGGTGAATCAAATGAAAAATGTTAAAAAGTTAATTATTCCTGTAATAATCATAATTGCTTTAGTATTTTTATATGATGGAGATGATTTAGGAAATACTAAGGTTACATTTAATGAAGAAGAACTCTTTAGGGTTATACTTTAATAAATGTAGATGGTGGAGATTTATCAGGACATAGGGAAGAGAATGTAGTTGTAGATATTGGGTTTGGTGATAGAGAGTACTATGCTTTTACTAATGAACATGGTCAATTGGTAAAGGTAGTGGCTGAAGAAATAATACTTCAGGATGATAAAAATGAACCTGTTCTTTCAAGTGGAAGGTATTATCCAGATGAGGCCAAGGTTCCTGGAGTAGAAAGCAAGTCTTTAGATGAAGGTCATGTAATAGCTGATTCTCTAGGTGGAGTATCAAATGCCTATAATATTACACCACAAAATAGCACTTTAAATAGACATGGTGACCAAGCCTATATGGAAAAAGCTATTAGAGATGCTGATGGAGCTACAGATTTTACTGCTATAATTACTTATCCGGATACAAAGACTCATATTTCTAATAAATATAGCTATACTTATACTATAAACGGTAATACAGTTCGAGATGAATTTGAAAATATAAATCCTGATGGTACTACTGGTGAGGTAGAATCTGATAATATTTTAGAAAAAATAATAGATGTTATTACAGAGATACTATCAATTCTTGAGTAAAACAGTCTAAGGTATTATGTTTTAATTTATAAGAGAAGATGGGAAGTTAAGTATAATACTAGACTATGAAAAATATGAATTAGTCTGATCTATATTAATATTCCTGAGATTTCTCAAGTTCATCGTTGTAAAGGAAAAATATTTGATTGAAATGAAGATGGTGATTTTAATATCACAGAGAATAGAATTTTTCCGTATGCTGAAATAGAAGAATTAGAATCAGAACTATAGAAATACCTCCAAGTAGATAATGTAAATTTTATTAATTACACTGTCTACTTTGGAAGTATCATATCAATAGCTGTTTTTAATAACTAATAAAAAAGTTATTACTTATAAAATTGTTGCTTGTAAGATTTAACTACTTTTTTTTATATCTTTAGGACTTAATACAATTGGTTTCCATTCTTCTGGATGATTTTTTTGCATTTTTTTAGCATATAAGTGAAAAGCAATTCCGATAAATAAATATCCTACCAATAAGATTATTGAAGTCATTGATATCTCTGATAATGAAGCTAATATAACCCATATTGTAAATGCCAATGCTGCTATTCCTATTACAGTACCATATTTAAGTTTAAAAGGTCTTTCCCATTCTGGATGTTTCTTTCTTAAAGCAAGGAAGGATAAAACTACTGTTGTATAAACAATCCCAGCAACAAAGGAATAAATAGTGTAAATATATTCAACCCATTGTTCTGGAGCAAAAACAGTGAAATAAATAGCTAGAATTCCAACTACAATATTTCCTATATAAGGTTGTCCATCTTTATTTAGCCTTGTAAATATTGAGGATAGTTGTCTTTGTTGTGCTGCACCATATAATGCTCTTGAAGCACTTAACCAGAATCCACTTAAAGTTGTTACAGTACCTAATATACCAACTATTACAACTATTACAGCAAGCCAATGTTTGCCTACTAAATCAGCAACTCTTGGATCTACAATATCTATATTTGAAATCCATTCAACAGAAACGATACCGCCATTGCCGATTATGGCAAATCCATAAATTAAAAATGTTAATCCAATAGCTCCTAAATATGCTTTCCACTGATGTTTTCTTGGGAAATTAGCTTCTTCTGAAAGTTGAGGTATTAAATCAAATCCAATATATTTAAATATTAATATACCAACTGCAGCACTATACCCTGAAAAACCTTTAGGGAACCAAGGTCCTAAGTTAGAAAAATCCCATTGCCCACTAAAGATTAAATTAATAGAAACAAATATTGAAGTAATAATCATAATCCAAAATAAAGTATTTTGGATTTTTCCTAAAATTTTAATTTCTTTATTCGTCATAAAGAACCATGATACTAAAACTATTAAGGCAACTATTTTTGTTTGAATAAAACTTAAAGGATAAAAATAATTTGTCATTGTAACTATACCGTACGAGACAGTTGGCATAGCAAGAACATATATTAATAGTTGCATCCAGTTAAAATACCATCCTAAATGCCAACCAAAAGCGTTAGAAACCCATATATTTGCTCCTCCAGCAAAAGGAAGCATAGAAGACATTTCAGAATAAACAAAAGCTAAAGGTAAAACAAGGACAGCAGTAGTAGCTAAAGCCCAGAAACTTCCTGTGCCACTAAGTTCAAACCAGTACTTAATTTCTACCATCCAAGCTGCTATCATACCACCTGCAGCCATGGATATTACTTGTGGTAATGTCAGTTGTTTTTTTAATTTATGCATATGGTTTTCATCTCCTTGAATTTAGTCATAAATTTCATTTTAAACTTTTTTCGACTAAATCTATTACCTCATCAGTGTTCATTATTGAACAGTATATAACGTTCATAATTTCAAGTTCATTTTCATGTAAACGGTGGTCAGCTGCAGCACAGCAATCTTCTACAACAATTACTTCAAAACCTTCATCAGCTAGATCTCTAACTGTTGAAGCAACACATTGATCTGTAACTATTCCTGTAACTATAATTGTTTCAATACCCATATTTCTAATCAAACTAGTATAATTAGTTCCTGCTACTACACTGTCTGTAGTCTTGTTTACAACAATTTCATCATCTAAAGGTTTTAATTCATCAATTATTTGAGCATTTTCGGAGTTTACTGGAAGAAGAATATCATTCCAACCAGGTTTTCTTTGAACTAAACATCTATCACTTCCATCTTTCTTAAGGGAAGCGATTCTTCCATGAGTTACTTCAATCTTATTTTTTCTCAAAGATTCTATTAGTTTTTGAGTATTAGGGATTACAATATCATGAAGTCTTGTATAGAATGGTAACCATCTTTCCCATTCTCCATCTGCTTTGTAATCAAGTGCTTCTCCAAAATCTGTTCTTACAAAGTGGTTTTGCATATCAACTATTAATAGGGCTGTTTTTTGGGGATTAATTTTTATTTTATTCATTCCACCTCCATTTTCATAATAAAATGAAACATATTTTTTTGCTGTCTCACTCACTTATATCTTCTCCTTTCATTTTTTATTTTTATTTCTTTACATATTCTATAAGTTGCAATAAACATACCAATAAATAAAAGCGCAAAACTATAGGTTTGTTTGAAAATATGAGCATAAAAAATGTTACCTTTAAGTAACGTGGGTGTGATTTATAGGTAACAGTTTTTTTAAATAGTAGATAAACTAGGAATACTTTGATACAATTAAACAATAAAGTTGATCAAATTTCGACATTGAGGTGATATAAATAAAGTCATGAGAAGGAAAACGTTTAGCTCAAGAGTGATATTAATTTTTTTTGGATTAATAGTTTTTCTAATATTTTTATTTGCGTTGATTCAAATAATAACCACTAATAAAACTAGCAAAAATATTATGGAGCAAAATTTAAGTCAATTAGTAGTTGAAAAAAAAGAACTATTAGATTTGAGAATGAAACAAGTAGAATTAGAAGTTAAGGGTTTAGGAGGTTGGTTATATGGGTACACGAAGGAGGATTTTAATATACCCGAAGCAGAATATAAATCTTATGGAGATATAATAATAGACCCAAAAGGGAAAGACAAGACTAGTCTTTTTATTACTAATAAAACTGATATGAATAAAGAGGTTATTGATCAAATAAGTCTAACTGCAAATATGGAAGATAAGTTTATGAAAACTATACAACGAAATAAAGATATTGTTTGTGTATATGCTATTTCTAGTGAAGGAGTTCTTAGAGTTTATCCTTATATGGATATTGGAGCATTTAGTCCTAATCATGACTTTATAGAAGATTATTATTTTGAAGAAGCTTTAGAAAAAAATAATCCCCATAGAAAAATTATATGGACAAAACCTTATTATGATTGGGCAGGTAGAGGTTGGATAGTTACATGTGTCTATCCAGTCTATATTAATAATGAGTTATCCTATGTAGTTTTTGCTGATGTAACTCTTAAATTTTTGCAAGAAACTATGGGTGATTTTCGAATTAATAACCTTGGTTATGGTTTTATCATAGATTATGATGGACAAATAATATATCATCCTAAGTATAAAAATGAACCTTTGAATAAAGGAGAAAAAGTTTATGCGAATATATTTGATTTGAATAAAAATAGTTCACTTAAGGCAATTGTAGAAGATATGACAAAAGGAAATAATGGACAAGCTCAATATTACAGAGATGATGATAATTGTGATTACTTGCTTTCTTATACATCAATGGATAGGCTTAAATGGAGTATAGGTTTCGATGTAAATATGGAAAAATATGATATTAACACTAAAAGTTACATAAATAGATATTTCTTTATACCTATAGTTATATCAACAATGATTTTAATATTTGGATATTACCTATTAAAAAAAATGGCACAGCCTATAGAAGTTTTATCTGACGGTGCAGAAAAAATAGCTTCAGGAGAATTTATTCAACTGGATGGAATTAGTGCTGGAGAAGATATTGACACAATAGCTAATTCTTTAAATATTTTAAGTTTAACTGTTAAAGATTATATGAATAATCTTATAAAAGCAAATAACAAATTGGAAGCAGTATTCAATAGTATAAGTGGAGTACTATTTATAATAGATAAAAATTATAATATAATTTCCATGAATCGGTATGGTAAGAAAATAACTCAAAGTTTACAGAAAGAACCCATAGGAAGTAAGTGTTACTCTTTTTTTAAAAAGAGAGAAACTCCTTGTAAAGATTGTCCTATGGTGAAAACTATAAAAATTAGTAAAGAATCTTTTAAAGAGATGTTACATAATCAGGATATTTTTCATATATGGACATTTCCCATATTTGATGATAAAGAAAACATTGAGGAAGTAGTTGTATATAGTATGAAGGTAACCAAAAAAGCAATACTTGAAAAAGAATTTCACCAAAGGGAAAAATTGGCTGTTGTTGGACAAATGGCAGCAGGAGTTACACATGAGCTAAAGAATCCATTGTCTGTAATAAAAGGATGCAACTATCTACTTAAACAAACTATAGATTTAGTAGAACTTGATAAGGAATTAAATATAGAATTAGAGGAAATTATTATAGAAATAGAAAATAGCATTAATAGATCAGAAAATATTATTCATAATTTGTTGAATTTTTCGAGAAAGTCTAATGTGGAAAAAGAAAAAATAGACTTAGCAGCTCTTCTTGAACAAATTATAATTCTCAATAAAAAATATATTATTGACCAAAATATTGAACTTTCGTTAGAGTTGCAAGAGAAACCTTTGCATATATATGGAAACCTGGATTCTATGAAACATATATTAATAAATATTATAGAAAATGCTATTCAAGCTATGCCAGATGGAGGATATCTCAAAGTTTTAGGTAGAATTTTGAGTGTTAAAAAAATAGCAATAGAAATTGAAGATACAGGTTATGGCATAGATGAAAAAATATTAGATTATATATTCAAACCATTTTTTACTACAAAGCATAAAGAAAATGGAACAGGTATAGGGCTTTGGATTGTAAAGAATGAATTAGATAGGAATAATGGAGATATTAAAGTTTCTAGTGTTGTAGATAAAGGAACAAAAATAAGTCTTGTGTTTCAAAAGTTAATTATAGAGTAAAGAAAGGAGGATTTATATGTATAAGATTCTTCTTGTAGATGATGAAGAAAGTTTTTTAAAAATATATAAAAAAATATTAAAAAAAAGTGGATATGAAACTATTACAGCGAGTAATGGCTTACAAGCATTAGAGGTTTTAGAAAAAGAATCAATTTCTTTGATAATTTCAGATATTGTAATGCCTAAAATGGACGGGATAACTCTTTTGAAAAAAGTTAAAAACAAATATAAAAATATTCCCGTATTACTTTTAACAGGCAAAGGAACTATTGAGTCAGCTGTTAATGCTATGAAGGTAGGAGCCTGTACTTATTTGTCTAAACCAATAAATATTGATGAGCTTTTAATGGAAATCGATAAATATTTAAAATATGAAAGTTTGCAAGCCGAAAATAAATATTTAAAAGAGAAGATATTAGAAGGACAAGATGAATTTTTAGGTACAAGTGAAGTTATTAAAAGTATTAAGGAAAAAGTAAAGTTAATTACTTCTACAAATTCTACTGTATTAATAACTGGGGAGAGTGGAACGGGAAAAGAATTAGTAGCTGATCTTATTTATAGAAACAGTTTAAGAAAAGATAAGGTTTTTGTTAAGGTGAATTGTGCTGTATTAAGTAAAACGGTGTTAGAAAGTGAACTTTTTGGTCATGAGAAAGGTGCTTTTACAGGTGCTATTAATGAAAGAAAAGGAAGGTTTGAAGCTGCTAATAAAGGAACTATATTTCTAGATGAAATTGGAGAGATGCCCTTAAATATGCAGGCAAAACTTTTGCGAGTTATTCAAGAAAAAGAGTTTGAAAGAGTTGGAAGTAATAAGACAATAAAGACTGATTTTAGACTTATTTCTGCTACAAATAAGGATTTAAAGAAAGAAGTAGATAATAAAAATTTTAGGGAAGATTTATATTATAGATTGAATGTTATATCTATTCATGTTCCACCTCTTAGAGAAAGAAAACAAGATATATTAGTATTGTTTGATTATTTTGTTAAAAAATTTGTTAAAGAAATGAATAAGAACATTAATGGGATTTCAGAAAGGGTTAAGGAGCTATTAATAGAATATAAATGGCCTGGTAATGTGAGAGAATTAAAGAATATTGCAGAAAGGCTAGTAGTATTTACTCAAGGGCATATTATAGAGGATACATATTTACCTAAAGAATTTTTTGAAAAACTATCATATGAAGAAAGTAATAAATTATTTACACTAAAGGAAGCTAGAATGCAGTTTGAAAAAGAATTTATTGAAAATGCTCTTAATAAGAATAAAGGAAATATTTCTAGAACTGCAAATGATATAGGATTAGCTAGAAAAAATTTGTATCAGAAAATAGAAAGATATAAAATAAGTAAAAAGTTTAATTGATAATATCTTAAAGAAGCATTAGAAGAAGTAAAAAATTATAATGTATTAATATAGTAATGGCTTAGCGGAAGCAAATGCAAATTAAATAAAGGTAATTAAAAGAATTATGTATGGTAGATGTAATTTTGAAAATTTAAGGTAGAAAGTTCTTAATCTTGAAAAAACATTCATATAGTGTAGATTAATTATTTTTATTATGTTATAGTAATGTTTATCGTTAATTTTTTATATAAGTGAGGTAAGTATAAATGAAAACAAAGGGGAAAACTGTTCAATCAGTTGATAGAGCTCTTAAAATAATTGAAATATTAAAAGATAGACCAAAGGGTATAGGAGTAACAGAATTATCTAATATACTAGAAGTATCTAAAAGTACTGCTCATAGGCTACTTATGTCATTATATAATGCTGATTTTGTTCGTCAAGACAGAGAAAATGAAAAGTATTTATTGGGACTTAGATTTATAGAATTAGGTGAAATTGTATCTAATGAACTTGATATAAAGGAAATAGTTTATCCTTACCTTTACAAATTAGGAAATATTACTGGAGAAACTGCTCATTTGGCTATTAAAAATAAAAATGAGATTATTTATATAGACAAAATAGAAAGTCCTAAAACTATACGTATGTTCTCTACTATAGGGAAAAGAGCTCCATTATATTGTACAGGAGTTGGAAAGGCAATTTTTGCTTTTTTACCTGAATCAGAGATAATTAATATAATTGATGAAATGGATTTTGTAAAGTATACAGAAAATACAATAGTGACAAAAAAAGAAATGTTAAAAGAATTAGATAATATTAGAGAGTCTGGATATGCAATAGATGATGAAGAACATGAATTAGGAATAAAATGTGCAGCAGCACCTATTTTAAATTATAATAATGAAGTAGTAGCTGGGATTAGTGTAGCAAGTCCGATTATGAGATTAAATGATGAAAAATTCAATAATATAATAAATGAAATTTTAAATATAAGCAAATCTATATCAAATGCTTTAGGATATAATGATAACACTCTTTAAAAGGAGTGTTATTTTTTTATAAATTAATTGACATATAATATAATAACATTTATAATGATAGTATAATTAAGGAACATTGTTCCTTAATAGAGAACAATATATATTTAAGGAGGTTTAAATTGGAAAAGATAATTAACAAAATAAAAAAGCATAAAATAATTTCTATTATCAGAATTAATGAATCATCACAAATTGAATCTATTGTAGGAAGCTTATATAAAGGTGGTATTAGAGTTGTTGAAGTAACATTAAATACACCAAATGCTTTTGAGGCAATAAAAAAAATCAGAAAGATTTATCCAGATATGATAGTTGGTGCAGGCACTGTTTTAGATGAGATGAGTGCTAAACTTGCTATTGATAGTGGAGCTAGTTTTTTATTATCACCTATTTTAGATAAAAAAACTATAGAATTAGCTAATAGATATAATATTTTAATAGTTCCTGGTGTTTTAACTCCAACGGAAGCTTTAACAGCGTATAATTATGGAGCGAGAATGATAAAAATATTTCCTGCTAGGTCACTAAGTCCAAGTTACATATCAGATTTAAAAGGACCACTTCCACAACTTGATATTATGGCAGTAGGAGGTATTTCTTTAGAAAATGCAGAGGAGTTTTTATCTAAAGGATGTTCTTCATTAGGAATAGGTGGTTCTATTGTTAATAATTATGACATAGAAAAAAGAAATTTTTTAGCAATAGAAAACAAAGCTAAAGAGTTTGTAGAAATAGCAAAAAAATAAATAATTTAAATATTTTAAATTGAAAGAAGGTGAAAAATGAATATTATTTTAATAGATTCTGGTACTACCAATTCAAGGATTAGACTTACTAGAATAAATAGTAATGAAATTATAGATAGTATAAAACTTAATATAGGTGTACGAAATACAGCTATTGAAGGTAATAATACAATTTTGAAAAATGGTTTAAAAGAAGGCTTGTTAAAGATTATCAACAGAAATAATTTAACTTCACAAGAAATTGAGTATATTATAGCATCTGGTATGATTACTTCTAATTTAGGAATATATGAAGTCCCTCATATTAAAGGCCCTGCTTCTATTAAAGATTTTGCTTCAAATTCAGTTGTGTATAAATCTGAAGAGTTTTTAAATATTCCTATTATATTTATTCCTGGAATGGAAAATTCTGTGGAAGATGAAAACGATATTATATTCAATATTAATGATTATGATATAATGCGTGGAGAAGAAGTCGAGACTATAGGATTATTAGAACAAATTAATGTTAAAGGTAAAGGAATAATGATACTTCCTGGTTCTCATACTAAATATATTTTTGTTGATGAAGATAAAAAATTATTATCTTGTTTATCTACTTTAGGTGGAGAAACTCTTTTATCTATACAAAAAGAAACTATATTATCTAAGTCTTTAAAGAAGGATTTAATATGTACTATACAAAAGGACATGCTAAAAAAAGGATATGATGCTGCTAGAGAATATGGAGTTACTAGAGGACTTTATCATGTCAGGTTGTTAGATAAATTTTCTGAATTAGATAGTAATTATTTAGCTAACTATTATACAGGTGTTATTATTCATGATGATATAAAATCATTGCTTAAATCTTTAAATAACAAAGAGGATATAGACTGGGTTATAATAGGAGGCTCTGATCCTTTAAAAAATGTATTTTATTATCTAATTAAACATTTAGAATTAGATTGGAATATAATCAAAGCAAATGATGAACAAGTTGAATATTCAACAGTAATTGGATCTAAAACTATAGCATCAAGATATATGAAAGTAAAAATATAAAAAGTGGAGGGTTTAATAATGAATAGTTTTATAAAAAAATTAATAAGTATATTTTTAATATTTGGATTAGTGTTAACAATAAGTGTAGGTTGTAGTGATAGTGATTCTGGTACAAAAGAAAGTTCTAGTGATTATCCTAACAAGAGTATTGAGATAATAGTTCCAGCATCTGCAGGTGGAGGTACTGATTCTACTGCAAGAGCTCTAGGAACACAATTAGAAAAGAAATTAGATACATCTATAGGTATATTAAATAAGCCTGGTGCTAGTGGTTCTGTTGGAATGACTGAAGGTGCTAATGCTAAAGCTGATGGATATACTGCTACAATGGTATTTGTTGAATTAACAATGTACAAGCATTTAGGATTATCACCTTTAACTCCTGATGAATTCAAACCTGTTGCAATGATAAACTTTGATCCAGCAGCTCTTACTGTTCCAGCTGATGCACCTTATGATACATTAGAAGAATTTATTAATTATGCAAAAGAAAATCCAGGTGAAGTTAGTGTAGGGAATGCAGGTACAGGATCAATATGGCATATTGCAGCAGCAAACCTTGAAAAAACTGCAGGTATTGAATTAAACCATGTACCACATGAAGGAGCAGCTCCAGCAGTAACTGCTTTAGTAGGAGGTCATATAGATGCAGTAACTGTAAGTCCAGCTGAAGTAAAATCACAATTAGAAGCTGGAAATCTTAAAACATTAGCTGTTATGGCTGATGAACGTTCAGAATTAATATCAGATGTACCTACTTTTAAAGAAGCAGGATTAGATGCTGAAAGTATAGGAACTTGGAGAGGAATAACTGTACCTAAAGAAACTCCTGATGAAATAGTAGAAACATTAGAAAAAGGATTTTTAGAAGCAGCTAAAGAAAAAGAATTTGAGGATTTTATGAAAAACAATGGATTAGGAATTGAATTAAAGAATTCAGAAGAATTTAAAACATTTATAGAAAAAAATGAAAAACTTTTTGGTGAGATAATTAGTGATTTAGATATATAAAATAATTAATATAGGGATTGATATAATATCAATCCCTATAAATGAAAGGTGAATAAGATGAAAAAGGGAAATATTGTTAGTGGGATTATTATTATAATTACTTCTCTATTTTTCTATTTTAATACTTCTAGCTTTAAAAAGTTAGACAATCAAGTTATAGGCGCAGACTTTATGCCAAAGTTATATGCCATTTTATTGATTGCATTAGGGATAATTTTGATAATTCAAAATTATAAAAAGGAAGAAAATAAAGAAGAAAATAAAGAAAGCTATTATAAATATTCATTAATTACTATGGTATTACTATTAATATATATTATTATAATTCCTATTTTAGGATTTTATAGTTCAACAATATTACTTGTTTTAAGTTTATTACTTTTTTCTAAAACTCAGAATAAAATTATATTAATAACTATACCTATTGCTACAAGTTTATTTATATTTTTATTTTTTGATATACTACTGAATGTTGCTATGCCAACGGGATTAATTTTTTAATGGAGGTGAAATGATTGAATTTATTAATGGAAGGATTAATAAATGTATTAAATATACAAGTTATATTAATATTATTATTAGGTATTATTAGTGGTATAGCTATTGGCTCATTACCTGGACTTACTGCGACAATGGGGGTAGCCCTAGTATTACCTATTACTTTTGGAATGGAAGCTGTACCAGGAATATTATTATTAATAGGAGTTTATTTTGGTTCTGTATATGGAGGATCTTTAACTGCTATATTAATTAATACACCAGGTACACCGGCATCAGCTGCTACAGCTATGGATGGATATGCAATGTCTAGAAAAGGACTAGCTCATAAAGCACTTACAATTTCTACATTATCTTCTTCTATAGGAGGTATTTTAAGTGTTATTGTATTAATTTTAGTAGCTCCACAACTAGCAAACTTTGCATTGAGGTTTAGTGCACCTGAAACTTTTGCATTAGCTGTTTTTGGAATATCTATTATTTCAAGTATATCAGGCAAATCCATGGTAAAGGGATTAATGGCAGGAATTTTAGGATTATTAATAGCTACAATTGGGATAGATCCTATGGGTGGATTTCCACGATTTACTTTTGGAAATATAAATTTAGCTAATGGACTTAATTTAATTCCTGTTATGATTGGATTATTTGCAGCATCTGAAGCATTTAAATCAATGGAAGATATTTTTTCTAAACAAAATTTAGATATTAAAGTTGAAAAAGTTAAGCTTAAATGGGTAGAATTTAAATCATTAATCATTACTATTCTAAGGTCAGCAGGTATTGGTACTTTTATAGGAATGATACCAGGTGCAGGAGGAGATATAACATCTTTTGTTGCATATAATGAAGCTAAACGTTTTTCTAAAAATAAGGATGAATTTGGTAAAGGTGCTATGAAAGGAATAGCTGCTCCAGAAGCTGCTAATAATAGTGTAACTGGTGGTGCGATGATTCCTTTATTGACACTTGGAATACCAGGAGATGCTGTTACTGCTGTTTTATTAGGAGCTTTAATGGTTCAAGGGTTGCAACCTGGTCCACTTTTATTTCAAAATAATGGACCTATAGTTTATACATTGTTTGTAGGAATGCTATTAGCGAATATATTTCTATTAGTTATAGGTCTTTTTGGAATTAAATATTTTACTAAAATTTTATTAGTACCTAAATCTATTTTATCACCATTAATTTTAGTTCTTTGTGTAGTTGGTTCTTATGCTTTAAATAATAATTATTTTGATGTTATAGTGATGTTGATTGCAGGGATAATTGGTTATTTTATGGTTAAACTAGAATTTCCTGTATCTCCAGTAATATTAGGATTAATACTTGGACCTTTAATGGAAAGTAATTTAAGAAGATCATTATTAATGTCTCAAGGTAATTTAAGTATATTTTATACTAGATCTATAACATTAGTATTATTAGTTTTAGCTATTATAACTTTATTAACTCCAATAATATCTAACAATTTAAAGTCTAAGTTAAAGAAGAGTGCTAAAAGCGAAAATAACTAGTTCAAGTACCTTATGGTTGGTTATTTATAAAAATTGTTATAAACCTTAAGGGGGCTACTAGTAAGTTAGAACGATAATAGTTTAGAAAAAATAATAGATATTATTACAGAGATACTATCAATTCTTGAGTGAGATGTAGAGTTGATAGTATTTTTTATAATTTTTATTTTAATTATGATATAATAATTTTAAAACTAAAAGGTGATTATATGAAAGTAGAAGACCTAATGAGTTATCCTTTATTTGATGACTTTGAGATAATAGCAGGACATAAAGGTATTGATAGAGAAATTACAACTGTAAGTGTAATGGATGCCCCTGATATATATAAATGGATGAAAGGTGGAGAATTTTTGATGACCACCGGATATATAATGAAAGAAAATCCTTTAGATTTTAAAAATTTAATTATTAATTTAGACAAAATGGGAGCATCAGCCCTTGGAATAAAACTAAAGAGGTTTATAGACAAGCTTCCACAAGAAGTAATAGATATAGCAGATCGATTAAACTTTCCTATTGTTTTTATACCACTTAAATATTCATTTGTAGATGTTATAAATCCAATTTTATCAGAAATAATAAACAAGCAAGCTAGAACATTATTATACTCTCAAAAGATTCATAATTCGTTTACAGAGCTTGTAATAGATGGTGGGAGTATAGAAAAGATAATAAAAACTCTAACTAAAATAATAAATAAAAACATAATATATTACGATATATACTTTGATAAAATATATGGAGCTGCATATATAGACGTAGATATAGATAATGTACTTGATAATTATATTTATTATCCTATAAAAATAGATAATATAAAATATGGATATATAATAATATATGATGAACAAAAAATCATAGCAGAATATGATGAAATAGCTATAGAACATGCATCTACTGTATTGAAACTGGAAATACAAAAGAAGATATCAAATATTCAAATTGAATCAAGATATAGACATGAGTTTATACAAGATCTTATAATGGACAATGTAAAGTCCCTTCAAGAAATAATTAATAGAGCAAAAGTGTATGATTGGGATTTTGAAAAAGGTAATGTAGTTGCAATATTTGATATAGATAATTTTAAAGGACAATATTTAAATTTAAATAAAGAAAATAGAATTGAACTAGAAATAATAAAGGAAAATATATTTTTATATATAAGAAAAATTATAAAAAACAAATTTAAAGATGCAGTATATACAAATTTTAGTGATAGTATAATATTTATATTAAAGCCATTTGAAAATGACTTAGATAATTTTAAGGTAAAGTTCAAAGAAGTATCAACTATGATTAAAAAAGAAATATTACAAAAGTATAAATTCAGTATAACAATAGGAGTGGGAAGTTATAAATTATCACCAACAGATATAAATATAAGTTATAATCAAGCTAAAAAGTCTATACAAATAGCAAGAAATATTTATAGAAAAAATGCTACAATGTTTTATGAAGATTTAGGAATATATAAGTTATTTGATAAGTTAAGTAGTGAAACAGAAAAAATAGATTTTTATAAATCATATATTGGTAAACTATTGGAATATGATCAAGAAAATAATACTAATTTTTTGAACACATTAAAGTGTTTATATGAGAATGATTGGAATCTGAAAGTAACAGCAAAGCAAATGTATATACATTATAATACTATGAAATATAGATTTAATAAAATAATGGAAATATTGAAATTAGATTTAAAAAATAGTGAAGATAAATTAAACGTATCAGTAGCACTTAAATTACTAGATATGGCTAAATAATACACCTTTGTACTATAGGTATATTATTTAGCTTTTTATTTTGTACTTATAGTACAAAGACAATTTCAGAAAATTATTATATATTATATTTGTAATATAGTTTTATTGATAAGGAGAATAAAATGATTAAAGACACAAAAGAATTTATAACTGAAAGCAAGATAATAAACATATTACAAAGATTATCAAGAATAGATTCTACACAACCAGAAGGAAATGAAAAAGAGGTTGTAAAAGAAATATTAGATATATTCAAAGACTATGATATAGATTATAAAATGATTGATCATGGTAAGAATAGAGCATCTCTTGTAATAACACTAGAAGGCAAAGATAATGATAACTCAATTGCCTTTTTAGGTCATATAGACACTGTACCCGTAGAAGATTATGAGAAGTGGATATACCCTCCTTTTGATGGAGTTATAGAACAAGGATATATGTATGGCAGGGGTACAGCAGATATGAAAGGCGGAGTTACATCAATGATATTGACTCTATTATATCTTTTAGAAAACAATATAACTCCATCAAATAAAATCAAGTTTTGTTTTACTGCAGATGAAGAAGCTAATGGAATTGGTATATTAGCTGTTAAAGAAAATAAGATATTAGATGATACAAAGGCAATATTTGTAGCAGAACCTTCCAACGAAAAAATTGGACTTGCAGAAAAAGGAGCTTTATGGCTTGAAGTCAATGTTGAAGGTTTGTCAGCTCATGGGTCTAGACCAGAACTTGGGGTAAATGCAATAGAATATTTATTTGAGTATATAGAAAAATTTAAGTGTAGAGTTAAAAATGATGAAACAAACGAATTATTAGGTAAAACTACAATATCTATAAATAAGTTTAATGGTGGCATAGGGACAAACGTTATACCTACAGAAGCAAAAGCTAATATAGATATTCGTACTATACCAGGACATAGTCATGATGAAATAATAGATATGGCAAAAACTATAGCGCAGGATATGATGGATGATAAATCTAATTTAAATATTATAATAGATGTAGAAAATAATAGACCAGCTATTGAAACTAAAAGAAATCAAAGATTTATAAAAGATATAGAGCAAACATTTAAACAATTAAAATATGACTTTGATTATAAAGGTATATATTTCTATACTGATGCATCTCAAGTAATACCAGATATAAAAGTTCCATTTGTTATATTAGGTCCAGGTGATGATAAAATGGCACATCAAAGAGATGAAAAAATAAAATTATCATCAATATCAAATATAACAGAAATATATATAAATTATATATTAGGAATTTAGTCTTAAATTTCAATATAGACTTGTTTTTTAGAATTAAGATGATAATATTTAGTTAAACGTTTACCTAGGTAATCGTTTAACTACTCTTAATAAAGGAAAGTGAATAAAATGACTATTAAGAAAATTGCCCAATTAGCAAACGTTTCTACAGCTACAGTATCTAAAGTAATAAATGGAAAAGATAAATATATAAGTGAAGCTACAAAATTAAAAATACTGAAAATAGTAGAGCAAGAAGGATATGTTCCAAATGGAATTGCAAAGAGTTTAAAGATAAAGAAAACTAAGACAATAGGAATTATAATTCCGGATGTAATGAATCTTTTTTTCTCTGAGTTAGCACGTGGTGTAGAAGATGCTGCAGAGAAAAGGGGATATACTGTTATTTTGTGTAACTCAGATAATAAAGAATCAAAAGAAGAAAAATATATACAAATGTTACAAGAAAAAAAGGTAGATGGAATAATAATTACTGCTCCTGAGAATAGAACACATCAATCTATAAAAATTCAGGATATTCCACTAGTATTAGTAGATCGAGATATAGGTACTCAAACAGATCAAAAAATAGGTAGAATCACTGTAGATAATAGAGACGGTGCCTATAAAGCAACAAAATATTTAATAGAAAATGGCTGTAGAGAGATAGGTATGATTTCATCAAACTATAAAAATAAACCATCAGCAGATCGTATTAAAGGATATGAAAAAGCTCTAGATGAAAGTAACATTAATATAGAACAAAATAAAATCTTTTTAGAAAATTACACTATAGAATCAGGATATAATGGAGCTAAAAAAATATTAAAAGAAACGGAAGTAGATGGAATATTTTGTGGAAATGATTTAATAGCTATTGGAGCTATAAAAGCCCTTAGAGAGAAGGATATAAGAATTCCAGAACAAGTTAAAATAATTGGATTTGATGATATTCAAATATCTCAATATATGGATCCACCATTAACAACAATTAGACAACCTATATATCAGATGGGAGAAGAGTCAGTGAAAATGTTAATTTCATTGATAAAAAATAAAGGCAAAAATCTAGAAAAAGTTTTACAAACAAAACTTATTCAGAGAGGGAGTGCTTAACTTAATAAGTATATAGTTTATAAATATTTATATTATATATTGAGAGGATTGATTAAATGTCAGATGTAGTAGTTGTAGGGAGTTTAAATATGGATATGGTAGTATCTGTACCACATATACCTAAAATAGGTGAAACCATATTAGCAACAGACATTCAATATTATGGTGGTGGGAAAGGATCCAATCAAGCAATAGCAGCTGCCAGGTTAGGGTGTAAAGTTTCTATGATTGGAAAAGTAGGAAATGACAATAATGGAGAAGAGTTAATACAAAGTTTGAAGTCAGAAGGCATTAATACAGAAGGAGTTGAAATTTCAAACAATATAAGTGGAACAGCCTTTATAAATGTTAGCTCAGATGGTGATAACAATATTGTTGTATATCCAGGAGCAAATAATGATATAGATATTGAGCAAATAGAAAGATATAGGGAAATTATTGAAAATAGTAAAATATGTATTTTGCAAATGGAAATACCTTATAGAGTAGTAAAGTATGTAATTAATCTTTGTTATGAAAAAGGAGTACAAGTAGTATTCAATCCAGCACCAGCTACTAAAGAAATAGAAGATGAATTAATAAATAAAATTAATATTTTAATTCCAAATGAAACAGAATTAAGTTTTTTATCAGGTGAAAAAACATTGGAAAAAGATAATATTGAACAAATAGCAAAAAAGACTTATAAAAAAGGTTGTACTCACCTTATAGTTACTTTAGGAAGTAAAGGTAGTTTGTATTTAGGTAAGGGTGGTTCAAAATATTTTTCCATAAAAAAAACAAAAGTTGTTGATAGTACAGCTGCAGGAGATTCATTTATAGGTGCATTAGTAACAGGAATTATAAAAGGAAAAAGTATTGATGAAGCTATGGAATATGCTTCATATGCTGCGTCTTTAACAGTAAGTAAATCAGGAGCTCAAAGTTCTCTACCAACTAAAAAAGAAGTAGAGGAATTTATAAAAAGTTATAAATAAAAGGAGGAGTTTATAATGAAAAAGAAAGTTTTAGCAATTATGTTAGTTTTCATGTTATCAATATCAGTTGTATTAACAGGATGTAATTCATCAGGTGAAGGTTCTGATGAAGGTGGAAAAGATAAGTTAAAAGTTGCAGTAGTATTAGCAGGGTTCTTAGGAGATAAATCATTTAATGATTCAGCTTGGGAAGGTATTCAAAAAGCAAAAGAAGAATTTGACTTAGAAGTTAAGGTTTTAGAATCTAAAGTTCCAGCTGACTGGGAATCAAATCTTGTAGCTATGGCACAAGATGATTATGATCTTGTTATGGGAGTATCAACACAATTTGAAGAGATTATAAAGAAACATGCACCTGAATTTCCAGATGTAAAGTTTGCATTAATAGACGGAGTTGCAAAATTAGATAATGTTTCATCAGCAATTTTTGCACAAAATGAAGGTTCATTTTTAGCAGGAGCAGCAGCTTCAATGTTTACACAAAAGACAGAAATAGAAAATGTAAATGATGAAAAAACAATAGGATGGGTTGGAGGAATGGATATTCCAGTTCTTCATGACTTCTTAGTTGGATATGAGCAAGGAGCAAAACATATAGATCCAGAAACTGAAGTTTTGGTTTCATTTGCAGAAACATTTAATGATCCACTTAAAGGAAAAGAGTTAACGTTGGCTCAATATAGTCAAGGTGCTGACATAGTAATGAATGTAGCATCTAATACAGGTAATGGAATACTTGAAGCAGCTAATGAAACAGATAAGTATGCAATAGGTGTTGATTTAGATCAAGATGATGTTTATCCAGGTGCAATATTAACATCTATGTTAAAAAGAGTGGATGTAGCTAGTTATACAGTTGTTAAATCAGTAGTTGAAGATAATTTTAAAGGTGGAGAAATTACTAGAATGGATGTAAGTAATGATGGTGTAGGACTTACAGATATGTCTGTAATGAAAGAAGCTTTAGGAGATAAATTTCCACAAGATATCTTAGATAAGATAGAAGAGTTATCTGAACAAATTAAATCTGGAGAGATAGAAGTAGAATCTTATTCAGGATTTTCAGTAGAATAAAATTAATTCTTTAATCCGGTAGTTTAACATTACCGGATTAAAGAATTATATAAGACTACAATAGTAGGAGGTAAAAACTTGGAAAAAGTAGTTGAAATGAAAAATATAACGAAAGAATTTCCTGGGGTAAAGGCAGTTGATTCTGCTAATTTTGATTTAAATAAAGGTGAGATTCATGCTTTGATAGGCGAAAATGGAGCAGGCAAATCCACAATGATGAAAATGTTATATGGTTTGTATACCCCCAGTGCAGGTAGTATCGTTATTAAAGGTAATGAACATAAAGACTTTACAACTAAAGATGCTATTAATTTAGGTATTGGAATGGTCCATCAAGAATTTATGTTAGTTGAAGAAATGACAGTATTAGAAAATATAATTCTTGGATTTGAACCTAGAAAATCTTATGACAGAATAGATTTTAGTGGAGCAAGAAAAAAGATTAATAGATATATAGAAGATTATGGATTAGATATCCAATTAAATAAAAAAGTAAAAGACATATCTGTTGGAGAAGCACAGAGAGTAGAAATAATAAAAACTCTTTATAGAGGAGCAGATATTCTCATATTAGATGAGCCTACAGCAGTGTTAACTCCTCAAGAAACGGTTAAATTATTCAAGATTTTTAAAAGTCTTGCAGCAGATGAAAAGTCAATTATATTTATTTCTCATAAACTAAATGAAATAATGGATATTAGTAATAGAGTAACAGTAATGAGACATGGAAAACATATAGAAACAGTTCAAACAAAGGAGACAAGCATACCAGATATAGCAAAAATGATGGTTGGAAGAGAAGTTTTCTTAGACATTGATAGAAAGAAACCTGATGTTGGAGAAGTGCTATTATCTGTAGAAGATGTTTATATTCCTGGTGAAAGAGAATTGTCTAAAATAAAAGGAGTTTCATTAGAAGTATGTAGAGGAGAAGTTCTTGGAATAGCAGGAGTAGATGGAAATGGACAATCTGAAATAATTGAAGGAATAACTGGTCTTAGAAAAATAGAAAAAGGAGATGTTAAGTTTAAAGGAAAATCTATTAAAAAGTCATCTCCACTAAAAATAAGAAAATCTGGTATATCTCATATACCAGAAGATAGAAACAGAAGAGGACTTAATAGAGAATTTACAATACAAGAAAATTTGATAGCCGATAAATATGAAGAAGATATTTTATCCAAAGGAATTATATTGAAAAAGGCAAAGATAAAAGAATTTGCTACAGACCTTATTGAAAGATTTGATATAAGACCATCAGACCCTGAAATATCAGCTGAACATTTATCTGGTGGAAATGCTCAAAAGATAGTAATAGCCAGAGAAGTTTCAAAAGAAGCAGATTTAATTATAGCAAGTCAACCTACAAGGGGAGTTGATATTGGGTCTATAGAATTTATAAGAGAAACAATAAACAAGGCAAAATCCAAAGGAGTTGGCGTACTATTGGTTTCTGCTGATCTTCAAGAAATATTATCATTATCAGATAGAATAGCAGTGATGTATGAAGGTAAGATAACTGGGATTCTAAATAATGAAGAAGCAACAGAAGAAAAATTAGGATTATTAATGACGGGAGGACAGAAATAGATGTGGTCAAGAAAATCAGGTTATTATAACACTATAATGTCTATAATAGTCGCTTTAATAATTGGAGGAATTGCCATAGCAATTATGGGACACAATCCGTTTGAAGCCTATATTCAATTGTTTCAAGGTGCTTTTGTAGGAAAGTTTAATTTTGGTGGAACAATAGAAAAATTTGTGCCATTAATGTTAGCAGGGTTAGCTTTTGCAGTTTCGTCAAAGGTACGTGTATTTAATGTAGGAGTTGAAGGACAGCTTTATTTAGGAGCTATGGGTGCAGCATGGGTAGGTTTTACTTTTACTAATCTGCCAAAAATAATCCATGTTCCATTTGCTATGATAGTTGCTATGATAGTAGGAGCTTTGTGGGCAGCTATACCAGGAATATTAAAGGCATATTATAGAGTAAATGAAGTATTGACAACTATATTATTAAATTATGTAGCTATATATCTTACATCTTATTTAGTTAATTATCCATTTTCAGGAGGTACTGGTGTAGCTCAATCTCCTCCTATAGCTAAAACTGCTGAGTTATCTAAGATATTAAAACCAAGTAGAGCTAGTACTGGATTATTTATTGCTATAGCTGTAGTTATATTTATATATTGGTTATTTTATAAAACTACTGTAGGGTACAAGCTTAGAAGTGTAGGGCTTAATCCTGATTTCACTGAATATATAGGGACAAATCCTAAAAGAGCTATGGTAAGTGGAATGATGATTAGTGGTTCTATTGGAGGACTTGCAGGTGCAATAGAAGTTATGGGTATATATGGTTTATTTCTTGATAATTTCTCACAAGGAATTGGTTTTGATGGAATGTTAGCTGCATTAATAGCAAAGAGTAATTTTGTATTAGTACCTGTTTTATCATTCTTTATTGCTGCATTAAAATCAGGAGCATTAAGTATGGAAAGATATACAGGAGTTCCAAAATCTTTAATTGATGCGATAATAGCAGTATTTATACTGTTTGCTACTATGGAAGGTTTATTTAAATTAAGAAAAAAATTAAAAAATAAAAAGGAGGCAGAAGAAAATGTTGGATAATATAGCAGAAATATTTGATTATACTTTAATTCATGCTACAATCAGATCTTCTACTCCTATACTGTTTGCTGCATTAGCTGCAATAATAACTCAACAAGCTGATATATTAAATATTGGTGTAGAAGGTATAATGCTATCAGGAGCTTTTGTAGCAGTAGCAGTAAGTTTTTATACGGGAAGTTGGTTATTTGCAGTAATAGCTGCTATTTTAGTAGGGGTTATTATATCTGCAATTATTGGAATTGCACATTTGAAATATAAGGCAGATGTATTTGCAGTAGGTACAATAATAAATATGTTAGCACTAGCTCTGACCAGATTCTTTTTAAATAGTATACTTGGAGTATCTGGTAGCTTTTATTCAAAAGAAATAGTTGCTATTCCTAAAGTAAATATACCTTTTATAGAAAACAGTGAATTTTTAAATAGTATATTTAATAACTATTCTCTTTTTGAGATAGTAGGAATTATCATGGTTTTTGTACTATGGTATGTATTATATAAAACAGTTTGGGGATTAAGAATCCGTTCTGTTGGGTTAAATTCAATGGCAGCAGAAACAGCAGGGTTAAACGTATTTAAAAATAAGTTTCGTGTTATTTTAATTTCTGGAGTATTTGGTGGAATTGCAGGAGCTCATTTATCCCTTGGATATTCTAATTTATTTGTAGAGAATATGACAAATGGTAGAGGTTTCATGGGAGTAGCAGCAATGTTCTTTGGAGGTGCAAATCCAATATTTGCTTGGATAGGAAGTTTAATATTCGGATTAGCAGATTCAGTAGGATCTAGACTACAAGCATACGGGTTACCATCTCAATTCATACTCATGATACCATATGTTGCAACAATAGCAATATTAGCTATATCAATGGCAAGTAAAATTAAGAGAGACAAAAAGATGAAAAGTACTATTAAAAGTTAAGGAGTGTTTGTAATGGTAAAAGAGAGGATAATATTAGATGTAGATCCAGGTCATGATGACGCTATAGCTATAATGTTAGCAGCTAAGAATCCAAAAATTGAATTACTTGGCATAACAGTAGTTGCAGGAAATCAAGTATTAGAAAAAACAGTAAAAAACACTCTAAATGTGTGTTCTCATATAGATATAAGAGTTCCTATAGCAGCAGGAATGTCAAGACCTATGGTTAGAGAACAAATAATTGCTGATGATATACATGGTGAAACTGGATTAGATGGTCCAGATTTTGGTGAAATTACAGTTGAATTAGATAAAAGACATGCAGTAGATTTTATTATTGATACACTTTTGGAATCTGATGGGGATATAACATTAGTACCTACAGGGCCTTTATCAAATATAGCTATGGCAATGAGAAAAGAACCTAAAATAGTAGACAAGATTAAAAAAATTGTATTAATGGGAGGCGCTTATACATTAGGTAATGTAACACCTTCAGCAGAATTTAATATTTTAGTAGATCCAGAAGCAGCACATATAGTATTTACATCAGGAAGACCAATAGTAATGATGGGATTAGATTTAACTAGACAAGCATTAGCAAAACAAGAAGTTGTAGATAAAATAAATACAATAGGAAATAAAGCTTCAGATTTATTTGTAGATATTATAGAGTTCTTTACAAAAACACAAAAAGAAGTTTTTGGATGGGAAGCACCACCAACACATGATCCTACAACTGTAGCATATTTAATTGATCCTTCAATAGTAGAAACTAAATCAATGTATACAGAAATAGAAATTTGGAGTCAATTATCATATGGTAGAACAATATGTGACTTCTTTAATATAACAGGTAAAGAACCAAATGCAGAAATAGCTATAAACTTAGATTTTGATAAGTATTGGAATTTAATATATGACACATTAAAAATGTATAGTTAGGGTGAAAAATATGGATGAAAAATTATTAGAAACCTTTGAAAAAAATAAAGAAGAATACTTAAATATCTTAAAGAAATTAGTATCTATAGATACTCAATTATTAGGTCATGGAATATTAGGTGGAAAGGAAAAAGAAGGACAAGAATATATAGAAGAAATATTTAAGAATTTAAATGCAGATGAAATATTCAAAGAACCTATGAAGGAAGAAACTATAGAACAAGCATATAGAGAACATAATGAAGGTAATCTAGGTCATAACTATAAAGATAGATACAATGTAATTGCAAAATTTAATGGCAAATCTAAAGGAAAATCCATATTATTTAATGGACATATAGATACTATGCCTCCAGGAGAACTTTCAAAATGGAAAGAGGATCCACATAGGCCATATGAAAAAGAAGGAAAATTATATGGATTAGGAACTGCAGATATGAAATCAGGCTTAATGGCATCTATAATGGCAGTTAAACTTATAAAAGATGCTGGATATGAAATACCTGTAGATGTAACTATAACCTCTGTTGTAGATGAAGAAGGTGGGGGAAATGGATCTATAGCAGCTATAATGAATGGTCATAAAGCAGATACTGCTGTTGTATGTGAACCTTCTGAAAATAATATAATAGCAGCACATATGGGATTTGTATTCTTTGAAGTAAAAGTAAAAGGAGTAGCACTACATTCAGGATATAAATGGAATGGAGTAAATGCAATAGAAAAAGCTATAAAATTGATACTAGCTTTAAACGAAATGGAACATAATTGGCTTATGAAATATAAGCATCCTCTATTACCTCCACCAACATTAAATATAGGAGTAATAGAAGGAGGTACTGCAGGGTCTACAGTACCTGATGAATGTACATTTAAGTTATGCTTGCATTACTTACCCAAAGTTATGAATTATGATCAAGTAGTAAAGGAAGTAACAGAAACTATAAACTTACGTGCTAAAGGGGATGACTGGTTACAGGATCATATGCCTGAAATATCAATATATCAAGCAGGTGGAGCATTTGAAGTTGATTTAGAAGATGAATTTGTAAAATTAGCTAAAAGGTCTATGGAACAAGTGGTAGGGGACACACAATTACTTGGAGGAGCTGCAGGAAATGATGCTAGATTATTTTCAAATATATTAGAAGTTCCAACAATAATAATGGGACCTGGATATGCTAAACAATGTCATAGTCCTAATGAATATGTAAATATAGAAGACTATTTTAATTTTATAAAGATATATGCTAATTTGATATTAAATATGAATAAAGAATAAAATATATTAGGAGGAATTTATTATGAGTAGAATTTTATTTGCAGGAGAAACTTGGTTTACACATACTTTACATGTGAAAGGATTTGATTCTTTCACAACTAGTTCTTATGGTGAAGGTATAAAATGGATAAAGGAAGCTTTAGAAGAAGGTGGAAATGAAGTAGTCCATGTTCCTAATCACAAAGTACAAGAAGACTTTCCATATACATTAGAAGAATTAAAAGAATATGATTTAGTTATTCTTTCTGACATAGGATCAAACACATTATTATTACCTGATTCAACATTTGTAAAAAGTGAAAAAAATCCAGATAGATGTGAATTAATAAAAGAATATGTAATGGATGGTGGAGCATTTATCATGATTGGTGGATATATGGCATTCACAGGAATAGATGCAAAGTCTAGATATGGAGAAACTGCTATAAAAGATATATTACCAGTTAAATGCTTAGAAAAAGATGATAGAGTAGAATTGCCACAAGGAATTACACCAGTAATAGAAAAAGAACATGAAATTTTAAATGGTGTAGATAATGATTGGCCACATTTCTTAGGGTATAATAAAACTATTGCAAAAGAACATGCAACAGTATTAGCAACAATAGGAAATGATCCATTTATAGCTGTAGCAGAATATGGAAAAGGGAAATCGGCAGTATTTACTTCAGATTGTGCACCACATTGGGGTCCAACTGAATTTGTAGAGTGGAAATATTATAATAAGTTTTGGAATAATCTAATTGATTGGGTAACGAAATAAGGTACTAGAATAAATATAAGGACTTCTATAATTATAGGAGTCCTTTATTTTTAGTTAAAGTTAATTAAACCTTATGAGTAATAAAGTATGATAATTTTAAAATAATATTGCATTATATAAAATATATGGTATAATGAAATTACAATATACAAAAAAATGTACATTGAAGAAAGGTTAGATACTATGAAGCAATATAAAGATAAATTAATGTCTAAAAATGGAAAAGTTATTATATCCCTTGCTAGAGAAATGTTAACTTATTACTTAGATGACAGAATAAAAACAATAAAAGAGTATTCCGAGTCTTACAATACTGCTAGAGGAACTATTCAATCTGCTTTAAAATTTCTTCAAGAAATTAAAGCAGTAAAATTAGAATCTAGAGGTCATTTAGGTACATATATAGTTGATGTAGATTATGATAAGCTATGGTCTGTTTCAGATTTCAATGTAATAATGGGTGTTATGCCTTTACCTTATTCTAAAAGATATGAAGGACTAGCTACTGGTTTTTATAAGAATTTTGAAACGAGGAATATACCTTTTAGTTTAGCTTTTATGAGAGGTTCAAGTAAAAGGATTGAAGCCTTAACTCTTGGAAGATATAATTTTGCTATTACTTCAAAGTTAGCTGCTAGGTTAGAGATGAGAAAGACTTCTAATATTGAAATAGCATATGAATTTGGAGAAGAAAGTTACGTTGGTAGACATGTAATAGTTTTAAGAGATAAAGATAAATTTGAGATAGAAGAAAATATGAGGGTAGCAATAGATACAGAATCTATTGATCAAATTATATTAACATCTAATGAATGTAAAGATATAGATATAGAATATATAGAAACCCCTTATAATCAGATATTAAATAAGATGAATAATAATGAAATTGATGCAGCTATTTGGAATGTTGATGAAATAAAAGAAAAAAATCTAGAATATAATATAGTACCTATGACTAATAAAGAGGATTCAACTAAAGATGATACTATTGCAGTAGTAGTAATAAGAAAAGATGATAAAGATTTTAGTAATATTTTAAATAGATTTATAGACCTTTACAAAGTAGAACAGATACAAAAAAAGGTAATGAAAGATGAATTAATACCAATTTATTAAAATTTTATATCAATATACAAAAAAATGTACATTGAATGGAGGTGTAATTATGGATAGTTTATTGAAACAAAGACTTGAACTTTTAGAACAGGCTAGTGAAATAGATAGTGATATAAAAAATACTGTTATAGAGTTTGCTGACAAATTTGAAAAGAAATATTCTTTAGAAATGACTGAAGATAACTCTTCAATGTTAATAACTCATTTAGCTATGGCATTATCTAGAATTAAAAAAGGTGAGATAGTAGAAGCAATGGATAGCTTAGCTTTAGATGAGATTAAACAATGCAAAATTTATAATGATTTACCTGAGTTTTATAATGATATTGAGGAAAGATTAAATATAATTTTACCTCAATCAGAAAAGGATTTTATAGCACTTCATGCATGTACTTTAGTACTAAAATAAAAAGGAGGTAGTATAATGGTTAAATTTGTAGTTGGAGGACAAGTAGAAAAGCAAAATATTGCTGATCTAATAAAAGAAGTTGGAGGTGAAGATGTAGAAGTAACTGTAAAGTCAGATTTACAAGCGGCTAATGATGTTAAGTCTGGTAAAGCAGATTATTATTTAGGTGCTTGCCATACTGGCGGCGGTGGAGCACTTAGCATGGCTATAGCTTTACTTACTAGAGCTAAAACTGCAACAATATCTATGCCTGGTAAACCGCCTAAAGAAGAAAACATTATAAATGCTGTAAATGAAGGAAAATTAGCATTCGGTTTCACAGGAGATCATTATGAAAAGGCAGTCCCTATAATTGTAAGAGAGATTTTAAAAAAATAAATAGAGGAGTGAAAAAATGAAAATAGTAATAATATCATTAATCGGTGCTTTAGCTTCTATAATGGCTAACAAAGGTATAGCAGTATTTAATGATGGATTAAGACCTATAGTTCCAGAACATATTGAAGGAAGAATGAGTAGAAAAGAACTTGCAGCTACTTCATTTGCTATGAGTTTTGGATTAGTTATAGGATTTGGAATTCCATTCTCATTAACAGCAAGCATTCTTTTAATACATTCAATATTATTAGGTACAGATATAATTGGTACTTTTTCACCAGATGGAAAAAAAGGTTTAGCAATATCAGGAATAGTGGGTGCTCTTTATGGAGCAGGAATATTACTTGGCTTAGAAAGTGTAGTTAAGGCATTTGAAATGTTACCAGTGAATTTTATGGGAAGTTTAGGTGAAGTTGGAGCTCCAATAGTAATAGCATTTGCAGCATTCCCAGCTCTTGCTACTGGATATCAATATGGAGCTAAAAAAGGTTTAATAAACTTAGGTTTTTCTATGTTAGCAAGACAAATTGCTATAGTTGTAAGTCCCCTTGCAATAGGAGCAGTTTCAATAAATGTTAACCCTGAGGGTTCAGCACTAATTGTAGGTATGATTATATTAATTATTTATGCAGTAAGGGAAAAATCAGATGAAGAAGCTGTAGATTTAGTATCAGTATTTTCAGAAAGAGTAAAAAGAATAAAGAAAAATGTACCATATTTAATAGTTATGGGTGCACTTGTAGCAGCTGCTACTTCTTTAAATTTAATGGCAGGAGATCCTATATCTCTTAATTTATTATCAGAAGGTAAGAACATAGATGCAGGCTTTGCAGCTTTAGCTAGAGGTATTGGTTTTATACCATTAATAGCATCTACTGCAATAGCAACAGGTGTATATGGTCCTATAGGAATGACTTTTGTATTTGTTGTAGGATTATTTATAGCAAATCCATTTGTATCAGCAATTCTTGGTGGACTTGTTATTGGAATAGAAGTATTATTCTTAGATAAAATTTCTAAGTTATTAGATAAATTCCCAGGTGTTAGAAAGTCTGGAGACAATATACGTACTGCAATGTCAAAATTACTTGAAATTGCACTATTAGTTGGAGGTATGAATGCAGCTAATGCAATAGCTCCTGGTATCGGTTTCTTTGTAGTTATAGGTCTTTATATATTAAATGAAATAGCAGGTAAACCAGTAGTTAAAATGGCTGTAGGTCCTATATCAGCAATATTAGTTGGAGTACTTGCAAATATCCTTTCAATTATAGGGTTATTTACTCCACCAGCATAAAATTATATTTCTAACAAAGTCAAGGTTATCCTTGACTTTGTTAGAAGATAAAAAAGGGGAATTAGTATGGATGAAACACAAAAAAATATATTATTACAAATGAATAAAATTAGTAAAGCTATGTTAAAAGCAAAAGAAGAACTAAACAAAAGTGTAGTGTATCAAAGAAAAGGTGTTCTGGATCAAGCTGTAATTACTCTTGAAAAAAATCCTAATAGTAATTTAACATTATTTGGCATCAAAAATACAGGTGAAATTGGAATTGAGATGGCAACGAAATTAGAAAATGAAGTTGGATATTTTTTTCATACTATAGATAAAATGTCTGAAAGAGGAAGGGCTATAGATATAGACTTAATTAATCCATTGACGGGAAGAGTAATGACAGGTTCATCTAGTGGGGGTTGTGTCAATATATTAAAGGGGATAAATGATTTAGCTATAGGCACTGATGGAGGTGGTTCTGTTTTAGCTCCTGCTATAAGTACTAGTCTTTTTTCAATTATGGCAAAAGGAATGGGGTTAAAAGGAAATAGCATCAAATCTTCAACTGATAATATAAAATTTACTCCTGGTATAGGAGTAATATCTCATAATTATAATATGTGTAAAAAAGCTTTAAATGCACTTGTAGATAAAAATCATAATATAAATAGTAATAGAAAAATTAGAGTTCTTGTTCCAAAGAAGAATTCTATAATTCTTCCTAATGGTAATGATATGAGAGAGGATTTAGAAGGAGTAATAAATCTAATAAAAGAGTATGTAGAAATTGTGGAAAAAGATTTTACTGGTTTAGAAGATAGACATTCTTCAATTTCTTTCTGTAATAAAATGTTTGATGAAGAGGATATAGATATTATTTTATCTGTAGAAGGACCAATAGATTTATATGGACTAGGTGATTCAGTATTAGGTACATGGGGAGAAGTTGGATCTAAAATACAAAATGACTCTGGTAAATATTTATTGAAAATAGCTAATATGATTAATGCTACAGCTGTAAGTATACCTACTTCTGAGTTAGGTATGGGAGTTCTTATTATGGCTAAGGAAGGTTTAGAAAATGGTGAAATTGCTATAGAGTTGGGAGATAAAATAAGAAGATTATATGATAGACCAGAATTATATAATAGATATTTTATTGAAGATTACAAAAGCAAAAGTCTAGATTTTATATAAATAAACAGGAGGTATAAAATGAGTATAATAACTGTAAATGGAGAGATAGATAAAAATAGCTTAGGGTCAACTTATATACATGAGCATTTAAGTGTAGATTTATCAGCTCATAAAAAAGATCCTGATACTAATTTTGATGATGTGGAATCATTGATTGATGAGATTAAAAATATAAAAAGTAAAGGCATAGATAGTATTGTAGAAGTTACAAATAGAGGCATGGGAAGAAATATAGAAGTAATGAAAAGAGTATCAGATGAAACTGGAATTAATGTCATAGCTAGTACAGGATTTTATAAAGAACCTTTCTTGCCATCATATGTATATGAAATGGAAGAAAAAGAGTTAAGTAAGCTTTTAATAAAAGATCTTACAGAAGGAATAGATAATACTGATATTAAAGCACATGTAATAGGTGAAATTGGTACTAGTAAGGATACTATGACAGATATGGAACATAAAATATTTAGAGTAGCAGCTAGAGCCCATCTTGAAACTGGTAGAGTTTTCTCTACTCATACTACATTAGGCACCTATGCTATAAAACAAATAGAGTTTATGAAAAAACACAATATTGATCTTAGTAAAGTAGTTATAGGCCATTTAGATTTAAACTGTGACTCTGATTATCATCTAAGAATTGCTGATAATGGATGCTATTTAGCTTTTGATACAATAGGAAAAAATAATTATGAGAAAGATGAGAAACGTGTTAAATATATAAAGAATTTAATAGATAGAGGACATTTAAATCAAATAGTACTTTCTCAAGATATAACTAGAAAATCTCATTTAAAAATAAATGGTGGTATTGGTTATGATCATTTGATAGATAATTTTATACCAAAACTTTTAGAGGCAGGAATAACACAAGCTCAAATTGATAAAATGTTAAAAGAAAATCCACGTGAATTATTGGATATATAGGGGGAATATAGATGAAAGCATATCCTATAGAGACTATAAATATAGATAAGGCAAAAGAAAAACAATTTAAACTAGTTGATATAATCCATAAACATTTTGATGGTTATGAATTTCTCGAAAATGGAGATATGGGTGTAGTGCCAGGTGTAGGTGGTCCAAAATATACTAGAAAAGTAGAAAGTGTATTAGCAGATTTTTTTGGCTCAGAAGATGCTGTTTTAGTTCGTGGCTCAGGTACTGGAGCTATAAGAAATGTAATGAATACAGTATTAAAACCTAATCAAAAAATATTAATTCATGATGCACCAATATATCCAACTACAAAAGTAATAATTGATAGTATGGGAATTGAAACTATTAAAGTTAATTTTAATAATATTTTAGAAGAAGATGAAGAAAAAATTAGAAATATAGATTTTGCTTTAGTTCAACATTCAAGACAAAAATTAGATGATAGCTATAATTTAGAAGATGTAATAAATAAAATTAAAAAGGTTAATAAAGATATAAATATATTAGTAGATGATAATTATGTTGTAATGAAAGCTGATAAAATAGGCGTAGAACTTGGAGCAAGTGCAAGTGCTTTTTCATTATTCAAATTATTAGGACCAGCAGGAATAGGTTGTGTTGTTGGTAATACAGAAATAATAGAGAAAATAAGGAATATTAACTATTCTGGAGGTAGTCAAGTTCAAGGATATGAAGCTATGGATGCTTTAAGGTCATTAGTATATGCACCTGTTTCACTAGCAATTCAAGCTGAAGAAGGAAATAAAATTATAGATACATTAAATTCAGGAAAAATTAAAGGGGTAAAATCTTCTCTTATTGCAAATGCACAATCAAGGGTTATATTAGTTGAGTTCGATGAACCTATAGCAAAAAAAGTTTTAGAATATAGTTCAAAACTAGGGGCAGCTCCTTACCCAATTGGAGCTGAATCTAGATATGAAGTTACTGCTATGTTTTATAGAGTTTCTGGGACATTTTTGAAATCTAATCCTAAGTTAGAAGATTATATGATACGTATAAATCCAATGAGATCAGGTTCAAAAACTGTTCTTAGAGTATTAGAGCAAGCTATAGAAATGGCCCTTCAAAGAGGTGATAATTAGATGTTTTTAGATATGACAATAAAAAGAAATGAAAACTTAATAAAATCTGCAATAGACCTTCATAAAAATGGTCTAATTAAACCTAATTCATATGTATTAGATATAGATTCTATAAGAGAAAATGCATCTAAATTAGCTAAAAAAGCAAAAGAATTAGATATAGAGTTATATATGATGACAAAACAAATAGGTAGGAACCCTAAAATCGCTGAAATAATAGCAGAAAGTGGTATCAAAAAAGCTGTAGCTGTAGACCCATGGGAGGCTATAAGATTAGCAGAATCTGGAGTAAAACTTGGAAATGTAGGGCATTTGGTGCAAATACCTACTAGTATGATTAGACAAATTCTATCTTATAATCCTGAGGTAATAACAGTATTTACATTAGATAAAGCAATAGAAATTTCAGAACAAGCTATAAAATTAGGAATGGTTCAAGATATATTATTAAAGGTAGTAGGAGAAAATGATAGATTATATCCAGGACAAATAGGTGGATTTAAAGAAAAAGAACTTATAACATATGCAGATAAAATAAAAAAGTTAAAGGGAGTAAATATAGCAGGAGTTACTGCTTTTCCATGTTTTTTATATAATTATGAAGCGGACAAAATAGAACCTACAAAGAATGCTCATACAGCTATAAGATGTGCAAATATGTTAAAAGAAAAATTAGATATCAAAATAAAGCAAGTAAATATTCCTAGTGCTAATACTATAGCTTCATTATCATTATTAAAAGACATGGGAGGCACTCATGGAGAACCTGGTCATGCATTAACAGGTACTACACCTCTTCATGGTGACAATATATTAGAAGAAAAGCCTGCTATGGTCTATGTAAGTGAAATATCACATTGTTTTGATGATAAGGCATATGTATATGGTGGTGGATTTTATAGAAGATCTAGAATGAAAAATGCTATGGTAGGTAAAGATTTTGAAAAGATGAAAGAGAATATATTTGAAATAGAAGAAATTAATCCTGAGGCTATAGATTATTATGGGACGTTAAAACTTGGAAATAAAAGTGTAGAAGTAGGAGATACAGTAATATATTCTTTTAGAACACAAATATTTGTAACAAGAAGTGAAGTAGTTTTAGTTGAAGGTATACAAAAAAACAATCCTAAAGTTATTGGAGTTTATGATAGTCAAGGAAATAAAATACGATAAAGAAGGTGGTGACACAATTGAAAAAAAGAGCAATAATATTAATATTAGATAGCTTAGGTGTTGGATATATGGATGATGTAAAAGAAACTAGACCTCAAGATATAGGTGCAAATACTTTTAAGCATATATTAGATAATGCTAAAAATATAGAAATACCTAATTTAGAAAAGCTAGGCATAAATAAGATAGTAAAGCATAATAGACTTAAGAAAACTAAAAATACAGCTAGTTATGGTAAATTAAATCTTAAACACTATGGAGCCGATAGTTATGCAGGACATCAAGAAATTATGGGAACTGATCCAAAAAAACCTTTAATGAAACCTTTTGTATACTATATAGACAAAGTAAAATCAGATTTAGAAGATGAAGGATATAAGGTTCAAATACCAAATAAAGAAAAACCATATATATTGGTAAATGAATTAGTAGTGGTTGCCGATAATATAGAAACAGATTATGGTCAGATATATAATATAAGTGCTCCACTTGATTATATATCCTTTGACGAAGTTATGGAAATTGGAAAGATTGTAAGAAGAAATGTAGAAGTGAATAGAGTTATAGCTCTAGGTGGTAGAGATGTAAAGCCAGAACAATTAATTGACAGTATAGAGCAAAGAGAAGATGGTTTAGTTGGAGTTAATTCTCCTAAATCGGGAGTTTATAAATCAGATTATCATGCAAGGCATATGGGATATGGTGTTGACCCTGAAAAACAAATTTCATCTATATTATCAAATTCAGGTAAAGAAGTTACTTTGATTGGTAAAATGCAAGATGTGATTGAATGTAGTGATTCAGCTAAAGTACCTGCAGTTGATACAGAACTAGTAATGGAAAAAATATTAGTTAGTCTTGATAATATGAATGAAGGATTAATATCAGCTACAGTTCAAGAAACAGATTTAAGGGGACATGCACAGGATGTAGAAGGATATGCTGAAAAGATAATGATTGTAGATAAATATTTAGAAAGCATATTAGAAAAAATGACTGATGAAGATATTTTATTTATAAGTGCAGATCATGGAAATGACCCTACAAGTGATAATAGTCAACATACTAGAGAAAAGACATTTTTATTGGTATATGGTAAAAATATAAAAAGTGTTAATATAGGTGAAAGAAAAACCCTCTCAGATATATCAGCTACAATAGCAGATCATTTTAAGGTAAATAAACCTGAGAATGGTGAAAGTTTTTATGATATGTTAGTTGAGTGAAAGTGATTAAAACTTTTTTCTGTCAATAATTTCTTAGGAAATTTAGAGTAGGATATAGTGATGGTCTTTTTATAAAATGACTTTATTTCTAAGTTTATTCCATAAAAAGCTTGCTATAAATTTTAACCTATGTTACAATATATATTATAACTTAAATTAAGAGTAAATAGTAACACGATATATATCTATACGTGCTATTAAACATAGTATCTATCTAGATTTTATTAGTGGATTATTAAAATGAGTTTAAGAAATAAAATTTAGGAGGTACACATTATGAATGGTACAGTAAAATGGTTTAACGCAGAAAAAGGATTTGGATTTATCACAGGAGAAGACGGAAAAGATATATTCGCTCACTTTTCTCAAATTCAAAAAGATGGTTTCAAAACTTTAGAAGAAGGTCAAGAAGTAGAATTTGACGTAGTTGAAGGACAAAAAGGTCTTCAAGCAGAAAATATCGTTACTAAATAATTGATATTTCAACCCTAGGATATAATATATTCTAGGGTTTTTTGATGTCTATAATTCTAATTTTGTGACTAAATGTAGAAATGAAGGGGTAAAAAGATCTCACATTATAATAATGGAATTATATGATAGTTTTTAATATTGTTTGACATGGTAGTTTTATTATCCCTATGGTATAATATCCACAGATTTATAATAACTATATTTAATGAATAATATGGTGATTACCTTAAATAATAGGATTATAGGTTGCCTTTATTAATCTAAATTTAGCATGTTAGGAGTAAAAAGTATTGATAAAAGTTATTATAGCGGATGATGAAAAAAGAATATTAAAACTCATAGAAAAATTAATCCAATGGGAAAAATTAGGTCTGCAAATTGTAGGAAAAGCTAATGATGGTATAGAAGCAATAGATCTTATAAAAGAAAAGAAACCAAATATAGTTATTACTGATATTCGTATGCCTGGTTATGATGGCTTAGAAATGATAGAAAGAGCAAGAAATATAGATGAAAATCTACAGTTTATTATTATAAGTGGATATGAACAATTTGAATATGCTAAAAAGGCAATAGAGTTTGGAGTAAAGGATTATTTATTGAAACCTATAAACAAGGAAAAGCTTATCAAAACATTAATTAATGTAAAAAAGCATATCAAAAAAAATATTGATATAGAAATTATAAAAAAAGATGTTAATTTAATAAGGGTATCTTTTTTAAATAATGTTCTTTTTAAAAATGAAGGACTAAATAATACTAATATATATAAAATTAATGAAAAATATCATTTTAGCTTTATAGAGAAGTATTTTAATGTTGTTTTATTTAAGATTGATTATAATACAAAACTATATAGTGATATAACTGTTATGAATACAAAAATAGTTAATATAATCAAAGAAAACTTAAAATTAGGTGTAAATGAATGTGAAATTATAACAAATAAAAACAATATATATTTAATATTAAATTATAAGTTAAAACAATTAGAAAATATTGAAATACTAATACAACAGGTGCATCAAAAAATAATTGAATATATTATTGGAATAAAGAATTTTCAAGTAACCATTGCATATGGGAGTCAAGTTGAGAAAATTAATGATTTAAATATTTCTTTCAATTCTTCTAATTCACTTATTGAAGATAGAATACTTTATGGTAAGAATAGGATATATAAGTATAATGAAGTATTACCTATAAAAAAAGAGGTAGAAGATATATTTTATATTTTTTTCAAAAGGTTTATAAAGTATGTGGAAATGTTAGATTATGCAAAGATTGAATATAGTTTTATGAAATTTAAACAAGATATAAGCAATATGCCTTTAAGAGGAATAAATTTAAAAGACTTTTTTCAGGAACTATTTAAAGCATATTATTTAGTTTTGAAAAATAATAAATTTAAAAATAATAATTTAAATAAAGAACATAAAGAGATTAAAAGCATTATTGATAATTCAGATTCAATAGACGGATTATTTAGTGATTCATTACAATATTTATTAGAAGATATAAATTCAATAACTAAAAAAAGCTTTCAAAATAATATGATAGAAATAATAAAAGCTAAAGAATTTATAGAAAAAAATTATATGGAAAATATAAAGTTAGAAGACGTAGGAAACTATATAGGGTTTAATCCAAGTTATTTTAGTAGTGTTTTTAAAAAAGAAACAGGCACTTCTTTTGTAGAATATCTTTCAATGGTAAGAGTAGAAAAAGCTAAAGAATTATTAAAGGAATCTGATCTTAAAATTCAAGATATATCTAGTATGATTGGATATAATGATTCTAAGTATTTTACCAAGACATTTATAAAATATAGTGGATTAAAACCAAATGAATATAGAAAACTATTCGTGTAGGTGTATGAAATGAAATTTAAAAAAGATAATTATTATTTATTAGATAGAATATGGATACTTTTTATTATTAATTTTGTAGCAAATATTATAGTTTTTATATATTTATTATTTAATATTGAAACTATAAATAATTATATTGCTTTAGCATTATGGTTTATTTTTATAATTGGAACAACTTATATCTCATATAAATGGGTGTATGAACCACATAAAAAAATAGCAAAAGTTTTAAAGTTATTTTATAAGGGAGATATATTTAAAGGTGTATTTAGTCTTAGAGTGCATATAAGTCATGAAACATATAAAACCTTTGCGAAGTTTAGAGAAATAATAGATACAAAAGAACTTATAGAAGGCTCCAAAAAACATGCTGAATATTTAGCACTTCAAAACCAAATTAATCCTCATTTTCTATATAATACCCTTGAAGCAATACGAAGTGAGGCTTTAATAGAAGAAGTAGATAGTATAGCAGATATGACAGAGTCTCTAGCAACATTTTTTAGATATACAATTTCAAACATATCTAAACTTGTTACTCTTAGTGATGAATTAGAAAATGTGAAAAATTATTATAAGATTCAAAAGTTTAGATTTGATGATAAAATAAATTTAAATATTAAATATGAGATAGATGATATAGGACAAGTATTAGGAGCTAAAATTCCTAAATTAACTTTACAACCTATTTGTGAAAATGCAATTTTTCATGGATTGGAAACAAAAGTTGGTAAAGGTGAAATAACTTTAAGAATTAGAGCTACTGAAAAAAGACTTATTATTTTAATATCAGATAATGGTATAGGAATTGATGAAAAAAAAGTTGATAAAATAAATAAAAAACTTAGAGGAGCATCCTTAGAATATATGAAGAAAGATAGCAATAATCAAGGTGGTATAGCCTTGATTAATGTAAATAATAGAATAAAGCTTATTTTTGGTGATGAATATGGTATTTATATGTATAGTAGATTAGGTGCTGGAACTGATGTTGAAATAACTATACCCTTTGTATTAGATTAATTTTAAATTTAAATAAAAGGTTGATATTATGAATGGAGAAATTTTAAGAATAGAAAATGTTAGTAGGAAGATTGATGGCATTACCTATTTAGATAATATAAATTTTAATATAAGAAAAGGAGAAATATTAGGATTATTGCCTCTTGATAATCATGGTAAAGAACAGCTTATTGAGTTAATTATTAAAAATTTAAATATTGATTATGGAAGAGTATATTTTGATGAAAAGCTTGTAAATTATTATGAATATAGTGATATGCAATATAATGAGGTTTATGTTATTGATAAAAATACAAAATTAATCTCTGAGTTAAAAGTTATTGATAATATTTATGTATTAAATAATACTCTAAATCAATTTATTATAAATGAAAATATATTAAGTAAAAAAGCAAAGGCTATTTTTGAATATTTTGATTTAGATATTAATCCAGATAAGTATATTTCTGATTTATCTCAATTCGAGAAAGTTGTTGTTGAGACTATAAAGGCTGTTATAAATGGTGCTAAATTAATAATTTTAAATGAATTATCTAATTTTCTAAGTATAAATGAGTTATATAATTTTCAGAAGTTAATTAAATATTACTCTAATAAAGACATTTCTTTTCTTTACATGGCAAATCATCATGAAGAAGCATTTAAGATATGTAATAGGGTTTGTCTTTTAGAAGATGGAAAAATAGTAAAAGTAATAGAAAAAAATGATTATTCTGATGAGATTATGTTACCTTATATAGTGGAGTTTGACAGTAATACAAATTCTAAAATATCAGATAATGAAAATATAATTATTGGATTTGAAGATTTTACTACTACTAATATTTATAAGCTCAATATAAGGATAAATAAAGGTGAATGTATAACCATACTTGATAAAGATAATAAAGGAATTCAAGATATAGTTGAATTTTTAAAGGGGAATTTGACACTTATTGATGGTAATATAATTTTTAATAGAAAAACAATTAAATCTATAAGAGATCTTAATTCTCTTATAGAAAATGAAATATTATTTATACCAGAAAATCCAATAGATAATTTTTTGTTTTTTAATATGTCTTATTTAGAAAATCTAATGTTTCTTTTAGAACAAAAGTTAAATAATAATCTTTCATTTAGAAAGAAAATAAAAAGACTTAAAGAAAATTATAAATTGTTAGAAGATGTAAATATAAATGAAAATGATATTTCTAATTTAAGTAAAAAATCTCTATATGATTTAATATATTTTAAAGTTTATGAATTTAAACCTAAATTAATTTTTCTAATGCAGCCTTTTTCTGGTGCAGACATGTATTTAAGAGCTAGAATAATTCAATTAATAAATAAACTAAAAAATGAAGGTATAACAATTATAATTCTTGCTGTAAGTATATCAGATACTTTAATTGTATCAGATAGGCTTATAACTATAAAAGATGATAGTGTTTTTTGAAAACGATATTAAAACCTAATGAATGTCCCCCTAAATCAAAAGAATATCTACCTTATTATATTTTTATTTATGTTACTATGTATTTAAATAATAATATAAAGATATTTTAATGACGAAAGTAGGGGTTCTTTTGAGTAATTATGCTGTTAAAATAGAAAACGTTTCCAAAAGTTTTCCAGGTGTTAAGGCACTTGATAATGTATCATTCAAACTGAAATCTGGGGAAGTTTTAGCTTTGCTTGGCGAAAATGGAGCAGGAAAATCTACTCTTATGAAAATATTGTCAGGAGTTTATACAAAAGATAGTGGTACTATAAATATATTTGGTGAAACTATTGAAGATATGAATCCAGTTAAAGCACAGGAATTAGGTATTGCAATTATACATCAAGAGTTAAATATGTGTGATCATTTAACTGTAGCTCAAAATATTTTTTTAGGTAGAGAGATATCTAAAAAGGGTGTTTTGTCTGAGAAAAAGATGAATATAGAAGCAAAAGAAATATTAAATAAATTAAACATAGCTATAGATCCAGAGACTTTAGTAGGAGACTTATCTGTATCAAAGCAACAGATGGTTGAAATCGCAAAGGCTCTATCAACTAATGCAAAAATACTTATTATGGACGAACCTACATCTGCTTTAACTTCTAAAGAAATAGATGATTTGTTTAAAATAATAAAAAAATTGAAATCTGAAGGTCATGGAATAGTATATATATCTCATAGATTAGAAGAATTAGAACATATAGTAGATAGGGTTACTGTATTAAGAGATGGACAATATATTACTTCTTTAGATTTTAAAGATACTACACTTAAAGAAATTATATCCTATATGGTTGGAAGAGAAATAAAAGAAAAATTTCCTAGAATCAAAAGTGATGTAGGGAAAAAAATATTTGAAGTTAAAAATTTAAGTGCTGGTAATTTAGTAAGAGATATTAATTTTTCAGTATTTAAAGGAGAAATAGTTGGAATAGCTGGTTTAATGGGTGCAGGAAGAACTGAGATGACTAGAGCAATATTTGGAGCAGATTCTAAAAGTTCAGGAAAAATTTTCATTGACGGTGTTGAAGTAAGGGTTAATAAACCTATAGATGCTATTAAGTCAGGGATAGTTCTTGCTCCAGAAGATAGAAAAAATGATGGCTTATGTACAAAGCTTAGTATAAGAGAAAATATTTCTCTTCCAAATCTTGATTTATTAGCTCATAAATTTGGTATAGTGAATAGCAAAAAGGAAGAAGAAATGATTCAAAAAGCAGTAGAAAATTTAGATATAAGACTTGCAAGTGCTGAAGTCAATGCAGATAGTCTATCTGGTGGAAATCAACAAAAAGTTGTAGTAGGCAAATGGCTCTCAAGAAACTCAAGAATTGTAATTTTTGATGAACCTACAAGAGGAATTGATGTAGGATCTAAAGTTGAAATTTATAATTTAATGAATGAATTAAAAAGCAAGGGGATTGGAGTACTTTTTGTTTCTTCTGAGATGCCAGAAGTATTAGGTATTAGTGATAGAATTTTAGTTATGGCTGAAGGTAAAATAACTAAAGAACTTGATATAAAAGATGCTACACAGAATATTATTTTAGAGTATGCTACTAAATTTGACAAAAAGATTAACAATGAACAGATTAACAAAGTGGAGGCGAATATGTAATGGGGACTAAGAGTAACACTAGTAAATTAAAAAAGATTTTTTCGCGAAGAGGTATGGGCCAAGTAATTACAGTTTCAATAGGACTTGTAGCATTAGTCATCGTATTTGGATTATTAAACCCAACTTTTTTCTCTAGTAGAAATATATCAAACTTATTAAGACAAATTGCACCAATTATACTTATAGGTGTAGGTCAATCATATGTGTTGATTACTGCAAATATAGATTTGTCAATAGGTTCAGTTGTAGGAATGAGTACTATGATTTCTGCTACATTGATGTCAAAAGGTATGGATCCTTTGACTGCTGTATTTATAACTTTTATTGCAGCTCTAGGAGTAGGATTATTGAATGGATTACTTATATCAAAGGCTAAGCTTCCATCATTTATAGCAACATTAGGTACTATGACTATAGCAAGGGGTATTGCACAAATTGTTAATAATAACTATAATACAGATTCTATTGGATCACATGCTGATGGATTTAGGGATTTATTTTATTATGGAGAAACATTTGGACTATATAATACAATTTGGATAGCATTAGGAATCTGGTTAGTGTTTAACTTTATTCTTAGTAGAACTAGAACAGGTAGACATATATATGCAGTAGGTAGCAATATGAGTGCTGCACACCTTTCAGGAGTTAATATATCTAGTACCATCACAAAAGCATATGTAGTAAGTTCTGTTTGTGCTGCAACAGTAGGTCTCATAACTACAGCTACAAGTGGTATGGGAACTATGGATGCAGGTACTTCATATGAATTATATGCAGTAGCAGCTTCTGTAATAGGAGGTATAAGTACATTAGGAGGACAAGGAATACTTTTAGGAACTGTAGTGGGAGCATCTATATGGGGAGTATTACAAAATGGGCTCCAATTTGCTGGTGCACCTGTAGCTATCAGGAATATAGTAATAGGTATTATTGTTATTGTATCTGTTCTTCTTGACATAGTTGTAAGGGCTAATAAAAATAAATCTAAGTCTAATCAAAAAGCAAAATCTTAAATTAAGTTATTAAAGGGAGACCTTTAAAAATAAAAAAATGGAGGGAATAAAATGAAAAAGAAAATATTAGCAATGATGTTAATTGCATTTCTTAGTATAACAGTAATAGTAGGGTGTTCTGATGATTCAGACAGTGGTAGTGGTGATTCTCACAAAGTATATCTAATAACTATGGATCAAATGGATCAACATTGGGTATCAGTAGATGAAGGAGCTAAAGAAGCAGCAGATGAATTAGGTAATGTAGATTATGAATGGTTAGCACCTGACGTAAAAGATGATGCAAAACAAATAGAAAGTATAAATAATGCAATTGCAGGTGGAGCTGAAGCAATATTATTAGCAGCTAATGGACCAGATGCTGTAACTCAAGCACTTAAGGAAGCAGAAAAAGAAGGTATAAAAATTGTTTATGTTGATTCACCAGCTGATTTTCCAGCAGTTCAAACTTTAGCAACAGATAATGAAGCAGCAGGAAAACTTGCAGGGGAAGAAATGAAAAAAGCATTAGAAGAAAAAGGTATTAATGCAGGTAAAATTGGTGTAGTAAGTGTTAATGCATCTACAGATTCTACTATACAAAGAGAAAAAGGTTTTAGAAGTGCATTTGAAGGAACAGATTTTGAAATATTAGAAACTCAATATGGAGATGGTGATGCAGCAAAATCAAAAGATATAGCTGCTAACTATATAACTCAAGATGTAGTAGGAATATTTGGTGGAAATGAAGGTTCTACTGTTGGAACTGGAAATGCTATAAAAGAAGCAGGTGGAGACGTTATAGGAGTAGGTTTTGATAAATCTGATACAATATTACAAATGATTGAAGAAGGACATATACTTGCTACTATGTCACAGAATCCTGATGTAATGGGTTATGAAGGAGTAAAGACAGCAGTAGATGCACTTGAAGGAAAAGAAATTAATAAAGAATATGTAGATACAGGTGTTTCTGTAATAAATAAAGAAGCTCTTAAAAATTAATAGAGTTTCAAAATAAATTAGAGAGGTTACAAAAGTAACCTCTTTAAACTATATATGAGGTGATATTATTGAAAAATAAAACAGAAAGAATATTAAATGAGTTAATTGAAAAATATCCAAAATTAGATTATTTAGAAGAAAGATTAAGAGAAATAATAGAAAAAACAGTAAAGTCAATAAGATCAAATGGAAAAATATTAGTATGTGGTAATGGTGGTAGTGCCTCTGATAGTGAACATATAGTAGGAGAATTATTGAAAAAATTCTATATTGATAGACCAATTGAAGATGATTTTAAAAATAATTTGAGAAAAAATTGTACTAAAGATGAATATGAATATATGAGTAGTAATATGGAAGGATCAATTCCAGCAATTTCTCTTGTTTCCCAGACAACATTTTTAACAGCATATGGTAATGATGTGAATTTTGATATGATTTATGCTCAACAAGTATATGCATATGGAAATGAAAATGATATATTAATAGCTTTATCAACATCTGGTAACTCTTCAAATGTTTATTATGCTGCAAAAGCAGCAAAATCAAAAGGAATGATAGTTATATCATTAACAGGAGAAGATGGTGGAAAATTAAAAAGTACTAGTGATATATTGTTAAATGTACCTTTAGATGAAACATATCAAGTTCAAGAGTACCATCTTCCTCTATATCATTTTATATGTAGGGCATTAGAATATGAAATTTTTGGAGGTTAATTTATGTTTGTAATAGGATATGATATAGGAGGTACAAAAACTGCTTTTATATTATCTCAAGTAAATGATTCTGGAATAAAAATTCTCCAAAGAGAAGAATTTAAAACAACAAGAGATTGGAAAAATGTTATAGGTCAATTAATAGAAAAATCAAAAATTGCTGTAAAAGATAATAATATATCTTTAGATGATTTAAAATTAGGAATTTCTTGTGGAGGACCTTTAGATAATAAAAAAGGACTTATATTATCACCACCTAATCTTCCAGGATGGGATAATGTTCCTGTAGTAGATTATATTCATGAAAAATTAGGTGTGAAACCCAAATTACAAAATGATGCAGATGCATGTGCTTTAGCTGAATGGAAATATGGTGCTGGTGTAGGTTATGAAAATTTAATTTTTCTTACATTTGGTACAGGATTGGGAGCAGGTCTTATATTAAACAACAAGCTATATACTGGAGCATCTAATATGGCAGGAGAAGTAGGACATATTAGATTAGAAGATGAAGGGCCTATTGGATATGGGAAGTCTGGTAGCTTTGAAGGGTTTTGTAGTGGTGGAGGAATAGCTCAATTAGCTCAATTCCAAGCTCAATCTTTAAGAAATAAAGGATTAAGAGCATCATTTGATAAAACAGAAATTAAAAATATAACAACAAAAGATGTAGCTATGTCTGCAGAATTAGGAAATAAAGATGCTTTAGATATATTTAAGACTTCTGGTAGATATTTTGGTAAAGGATTATCCATACTTATAGATATATTAAATCCTGAAATTATAGTTGTTGGAAGTATTTATAAACGTGCAGGTAAATTTTTAGAAGAAGAAATGTATAGGGAAATTGAAAAGGAAGCACTTAAATCCTCAAGTAAAGTAGTTAAAATAGTACCTGCAATGTTAGGTGAAGAAATAGGAGACTATGGTGCTATAGTAACAGCTTTAAGATAATTTAAATTAAGGGAGGCTTACTATGTTAGGATCAATTGAAGCAGGTGGTACTAAATTTGTATGTGCTGTAAGCGATGAGGAATTTAACTTGATTGATAAGATATCATTTTTAACTACAGATCCAAAATCAATACTAAAAGAAATATTTAATTTTTTTGATAAATACGAAGACATAAAATCTATTGGCATAGGATCTTTTGGTCCTATAAATATTAATAAAAACTCAGATAAATATGGATATATAACATCAACTCCTAAAACTAAATGGAAAAATTTTAATTTTCTTGGAGAAATGAAAAAACACTATAATATACCTATTAGTTGGACTACAGATGTTAATGCAGCATGTTTAGGAGAATACTATCTAGGAAGTGCAAAAGGAAGTAATAGTTGTATTTATCTAACCATAGGAACAGGCATTGGTGGAGGAGTTATAATAAATGGAGATTTTATGGAAGGATTTAGTCACCCAGAAATGGGACATATTTTAATTAAAAAGCATGTAAAAGATAAATATGAAGGATTTTGTCCTTACCATGGAGATTGTCTTGAAGGGCTTACAGCAGGACCTTCAATAGAAAAAAGATATGGTGTGAGTGGGAAAAAACTAGATAAAGATCATGAAGTATGGAAGTTTATTTCTTATTATTTAGCTCAAGCTCTAGTAAATTATACATTAATAATAAGACCAGAAAAGATAATATTAGGTGGAGGAGTAATGAATCAAGATCATATGTTAAGTTTAGTAAAAAAGGAATTTAAATCATTACTTTCAGATTATGTAGAAGTACCTAATATAGATGATTATATAGTAAAACCTTCATTAAAAGATAATGCAGGTATTATTGGAGGTTTAGTATTAGCTTCTAAAGAATGTGGATATTGTGGAAAAACATATTAAATTTTTTTAGAAAATGTGGATATTTATATTAATTAATTAATATAAAAGACGATTATTTATTTGAACAAATAAATAATCGTCTTTTTAATATGAAATTAAAATAAGATGTTGAAAAGCTTCGTAAAAATTATTTTTGATGAACTTATGTATATATCTATTAGAAGATCATATCAAAAATTATCTCGTGAAGAGTTCAATATATTAATAATAAAAAGGCAAGTTGAAAAATAATTTATAGTATATATTAAAATGAATAATTAATTTTTTTATAGTAAAAACTATAGCTGATAAATATCATAAAATTAAGGAGATAAAATATGGCTATAGAAGTTGCTAAAACTACATCACATTTATTAGAGGGAGTAAAGGTTGAATCTACTGCAAGAGAATTCAAAATGATTTTAGATGAACCTGAAGATGGTGGAGGTACAAATAGTGGTATGAATCCAGTAGAAGCACTACTTTGTGCACTGGGTTCATGTCAATCCATTATAACTAAAATGATGGCAAAAGATATGGGAATAGAAATTGAAGATATAAAAATTGAAATTGAAGGAAAACTTGACACTGAAGGTTTTCAAGGTAATACTAAAATAAGACCAGGATTATCTAATATCAAATCTAATTTTATTATTAAATCTAATGAACCAGAAGAAAAAATAAATGAAATGATGAAAAGAGTCAAGCAGTTTTGTCCAGTAGGGGATACTATTTCTAATGGTACAGATTTAGCAGTAAAATATAGTGTCAAAAAATAACTTAGATAATTATTAATATAACTTTTAAAAAATATCTATAAATTTTCTTAGAAAATTTATAGATATTTTTTTCTTAAATAGGACTAAAGTAAGTACTAGTCATATAATACTATAGTTAAAAGAATTATAGAAGTAGGTTTAAATTTACGATATAATGAAGTTGTATTATATAAAATATTTTATGTGTTTAATTATTTTTTATTAATATAGATAAATGGTATTTTAAGGGGAGTGATTACATATGAAAAAAATACTTGTAACAGGTGCTGATGGTTTTATAGGAAGTCACCTAACTGAGGAATTAGTAAAACAAGGAAATAAGGTTAAGGCTTTTACATATTATAATTCATTTAATACTTGGGGATGGTTAGATACATTACCTAAAGAAATAATGAAAGAAGTTGAAGTTTTTACAGGAGATGTACGTGATCCAAATGGAGTTCGAGAATCAATGAAAGGTATTGAAGAAGTATTTCATTTAGCAGCATTGATAGCTATACCTTTTAGTTATCATTCACCTGATGCTTATGTAGATACAAATATTAAAGGTACACTTAATGTGCTTCAAGCTGCTAGAGATTTAGATATATCTAGAGTTTTAGTAACATCAACATCAGAAGTATATGGAACTGCACAATACGTGCCTATTGACGAAAATCATCCATATCAAGGACAATCGCCGTATTCAGCAACTAAGATTGGAGCAGATAGATTAGCAGAATCATTTTATAGAAGTTTTAATATGCCTATAACAATAGTTAGACCTTTTAATACTTATGGACCTAGACAGTCAGCAAGAGCAGTTATTCCAACGATTATTACTCAACTACTTGATGGAAAAAAAGAGGTTAAATTAGGTGCATTAACTCCAACAAGAGATTTCAACTATGTAAAAGATACAGCAAATGGATTTATAGAAATATCAAAATCTGATAAAACAATTGGTGAAGAAATCAATATAGCAACTCAACAAGAAATATCTATTAGCCAATTAGCTGAAGAACTAATAAGACAAATAAATCCTAATGCGAAAATCATTTGTGATGAACAAAGACTTAGACCGGAAAAAAGTGAAGTTAATAGGTTATTAGGAGCTAATGATAAAATTAAGAATCTTACAAATTGGAAACCAAATTATACTTTTGAGCAAGGTCTTGCAGAAACTATTGAATTTTTTAAAAATAACTTAGATAAATATAAAACAGACATTTATAATATATAGTCAGGAGGACAAGCTATGAGCCAAAAATTTATTCCTTTATCTGTACCAAATTTAAAGGGAAGAGAGCTTGAATATGTAACTCATGCAGTAGAAACTGAATGGGTTTCAACAGGTGGCACATATGTTACTGAATTTGAACAAAAAACCGCAGAATATGTTAAGTCTAAAGGTGCTGTATCTTGTCAAAATGGAACTTCAGGTATTCACATTGCTCTAGAAGTATGTGGAATAACAGGAGAACATGAAGTAATTGTTCCTACACTTACATTTATTGCAGCTGTTAATCCTGTTAAATATGTAGGGGCAGAGCCTATATTTATGGATTGTGATGATTCACTTACTATAGATACAGATAAACTATTAGAATTCTGTGAAAAAAAATGTACCTTTATAGATGGAAAGTTAATTAATAATAAAACTAATAAACATATAAAAGCAATATTAATTGTGCATGTATTTGGAAATATGGCTGATATGGAGAAGATAATGGATATTGCAGATAAATTCAACCTTAAAGTAGTAGAAGATGCTACTGAAGCAATAGGTACTTATTATAGTAAAGGTAAATATAAAGGAAAATATGCTGGAACTATTGGAGATGTTGGAATTTATTCATTTAATGGAAATAAGATTATAACTACTGGTGGTGGGGGAATGATAGTTTCAGATGATGAAAATCTTCTTAAACAAGCAAAACATCTCACAACTCAAGCTAAAAGTGATACGTTGTATTACACTCATGATCAAATTGGATATAATTACAGAATGACTAATTTACAAGCAGCTCTTGGAATTGCACAATTAGAACAACTTGAACAGTTTATTGCAACTAAAAAAGAAAATTATAATTTATATAAGAAGTATATCAATAGTATTGATGGATTAACAATACTAGACTTTAGAGATGACATAAGGCCAAACTATTGGTTCTATGCACTTTATTGTGATGAAGATTATTCACTTAATAGGGATGAAATTATTAAATATTTATCGTCAAAGAATGTTCAATCAAGACCTATATGGGGATTAATAAGTGATCAAAAGCCTTATTTAGGTAGTCAGACTTATAAAATAGAAAAAGCAAAGAATTATTTAAAACATATTATAAATATACCTTGTAGTTCAAATTTAAGTAAGAAAGATGTACTTTATGTAATAAATTGTTTAAAGGATTCTAAAACATTATAGATTTTAGTTACAAGAGAGGTGTAAACATTGGAAGTAAAAAACTTTTTAATAGATCAAGAATGTACAATGTTAGAAGCTATGGAACTCTTAGATAAGGTAGCTAAAAAGGTGCTTTTTGTCATCAACAAAGGTAAGTTTGTTGCTGCTATAACAGATGGCGATATTAGAAGATGGATTCTCAAAAAAGGGAATCTGGATGCTACAGTAAAAGAAATAGCAAACTATAATCCTAAATATTTGATGCAAGAGGACAAGTCTTTAGCAAAAGAGTTTATGAAGAAAAATGCTATTGAGGCATTACCAATATTAAATGAACAAAAGGATATTATTTCAGTTATATTATGGAATGATGAGGAAATTCAACATAGAAAAACATTAAATATTCCTATAGTTATTATGGCTGGTGGTTTTGGAACTAGACTTTACCCGTATACAAAAATTCTTCCTAAACCACTTATTCCTATTGGTGAAATTCCAATAGTGGAACATATTATAAATAGGTTTAATAAGTATGGTAGCAATCAATTCTATTTAGTGGTGAATCATAAAAAAAATATGATAAAAGCTTATTTTAATGAAATTAATAAAAGTTATAAAGTTGACTATGCTGATGAAGAAAAACCTTTAGGGACTGGTGGAGGTTTGAGTTTACTTAAAGGCAAAATTAACTCTACATTCGTATTGTCAAATTGTGATATTTTAATAGAAGAGGATTATGAAAAAATTTATAATTATCATAAAAAAGAAAATAATTTAATAACTATGGTATGTTCACTTAAGAATATTAAGATACCATATGGGGTAATTGAAATAAGTAAAACTGGTGAAATAGAAGAAATGAAAGAAAAACCAGAAATATCATTTTTCACTAATACAGGAATGTATATTGTAGAGCCTAAAGTAATTGAGGATCTTGAAGATAATAAAGTTATAAGTTTTCCAGATATAATAGAAAAATATAAACAAAGTGGTTATAAAATCGGTATTTATCCTATTAGCGAAAAAAGTTGGCTAGATATGGGGCAATTAGATGAGATGGAAGAGATGAGAAGAAAGCTGGAACGAGAGGATGTGTAATTAAAATGAAATGGAATGGGTTGCCTCTTTTAATTTTTGGAAGTGGAGGAATTTCTAAAGAGACTTATAACATAATAAAACAAATTAATCTACATAATGGCCAGCAAGTTTATGATTTCTTAGGATTTGTTGAAGATGATATTTCTAAAGTTGGAAATGAAATAATTGATGGATATAATGTCATAACATGTGATAATGATATTGCAGAATATACACGTTACTTTCCAGTAATAGGTGTGGTAATCCCTATAGGTAATCCTAAAGTTAAGTCTATAATATATAATAAGATAAATAATATTAGAAATATAGTTTATCCTAATATAATTCATCCAAGTGTTAAATTTGATATCGATAATGTTAAACTTGGAATAGGAAATATATTAACTGCTGGTGTAAATTTAACTTGTGATATAAAAATTGGTAATTTTAATTTAATTAATTTAAATTGTACAGTTGGACACGATACAGAATTAAAAGATTATAATGTAATTAATCCCTTAGTTGCAATATCAGGGAATATAATTATTAAAAATGGTTGTTTAATTGGAACAGGGGCCAAGATACTACAAGAACTTACAGTTAATGATAATTCAATTATAGGATCTGGAGCTGTAGTTGTTAGAGACGTTGAAGAGAACAGTACAGTAGTAGGGGTTCCAGCAAAACTTATTAAGTAGAGGTGTTTGTAAATGAATAAAAAAGTTTTTATTATTGCTGAAGCAGGAGTAAATCATAATGGTGATATTAATATAGCAAAAAGATTAGTAGATGTAGCAAAAGATGCAGGAGTAGATGCTATAAAATTCCAGACTTTTATATCTGAAAAGGTTGTTTCTATAAATGCTCCAAAAGCTGAATATCAAAATAAAAATACTTCATCAAAAGAAACTCAACTTGATATGGTAAAAAAACTTGAATTATCATTTGATGAATTTATTGAACTTAACGAATATTGTAAGCAAAAAAATATTGAATTTCTTTCTACTGCATTTGATTTTGATAGCATAGACTTTTTAAGTGGGCTGAATATGAAAAGATGGAAAGTACCATCTGGAGATATTACAAACTTACCTTATTTAATTAAAATTGCTAAGTTAGAAAAACCTATCATTCTATCAACGGGTATGAGTACTATGGAGGATATTGAATCTGCAATTTTAATTTTAAAAGAAAATGGTTCACAAGAAATTACAATACTTCACTGTACAACAGAATACCCAACACCTTTTAGTGATGTTAACTTAAAAGCTATGAATACTATTAAGAATGAGTTTGAATTGCCTGTAGGTTATTCTGATCATACTAAAGGAATTGAAGTTCCAATAGCTGCAGTTTCATTAGGGGCTACTGTTATAGAAAAACATTTTACATTAGATAGAATGATGGAAGGTCCTGATCATAAGGCAAGTTTAGAACCAAATGAATTAAAAGCTATGGTAGATGGGATTAGAAATATTGAAGTTGCACTAGGTGATGGGGAAAAAAGAATTGCTGAATCAGAGAGAAAAAACATGTCAATTGCAAGAAAGAGTATCATAGCAAAAGTAAATATAGAAAAAGGTGAAGTATTAACAGAAAAAAATTTAACTGTTAAGAGACCTGGAAATGGTATTAGTCCAATGAATTGGTATCAAGTAATTGGGAAAAAGGCAGTAAAAGATTTTAAAGAAGATGAGTTGATAGAATTATGAAAAAAATTATTAGTATAGTTACAGCTACAAGAGCAGAATATGGATTACTAAAACCAATAATAGAAAAATTGAACTTAATTGAAGAATTTGATGTTCGAGTTGTTGCTACAGGTGCACATCTTTCATCTGAATTTGGATTAACATACAAAGAAATTGAACAGGATGGAATAGTAATTGATGAAAAAATTGAAATATTACTGAGTTCAGATACACCCTCTTCTATTTCAAAATCAATGGGAATTGCTATGATTAGTTTTGCAGATTACTTTGAAAAACTGAATCCAGATATGTTGATTGTTCTAGGAGATAGATATGAAACATTTGCTGTATCTACAGTAGCAATGAATCAAAGAATTCCAATTGCTCACTTATATGGGGGAGAAACTACAGAAGGAGCTATAGATGAATCTATTCGTCATGCTATCACAAAGTTAAGTTATTTACATTTTACAAGTACAGAAAAATATAGAAAACGTGTAATTCAATTAGGAGAAAACCCAGAACGTGTTTTTAGTATAGGTGCTATTGGTATTGAGAATGTACTAAACCAAAAGCTTATGAATAAGTCAGAAGTTGAAAAATCAATTGAGTTTATGTTAGAAAAACCCTATGCAATTGTTACATTTCACCCTGTAACTTTAGAAGGGGATAATTCTAAAGAACAAATAAAAGAACTTTTAAGTGCTTGTAGATTATATGAAGATATAAAATTTATTTTTACCAAGGCAAATGCTGATTCAAATGGACGTGTTATTAATAAAATGATTGATGATTTTGTATACAATAATGATAATGCTATTGCCTTTGCATCTTTAGGAATGATTAGATATCTTAGTGCTTTAAAATATTGTAGCATGGTAATTGGAAATTCTTCAAGTGGATTAGTTGAAGCACCTAGCTTTGGTGTACCTACAATAAATATTGGAGATAGACAAAAAGGGAGAATTCAATCAGATAGTGTAATTAATTGTAAACCATATAAAGATGATATTAAAAATGCCATAGATTTAGCATTGACTCAAGAGTTTAAAATTAAAGCAAAAAATACAATAAATCCATATGGAGATGGAAATACGTCATCAAAAATTGTAGAAATAATTAAGAATTTTGTTATTAATGATAAAATTAATTTGAAAAAGAAGTTTTATGATTGTGAGGTGGAATAAATGAAAAATCTTGCAATAATTCCAGCTAGAAGTGGTTCAAAAGGCCTTAAAGATAAGAATATTAAATTATTAAATGGAAAACCTCTTATAGCTTATACAATTGAAGCAGCAAAAAAATCAGGTTTATTTAATGAAATATTTGTATCAACAGATTCAGAAAAATATGCAAAAATTGCTCAGGTTTGGGGTGCAAACGTCCCTTTTTTACGAAGTGATGAACTATCAACGGATACAGCTTCATCATGGGATGTTGTAAGAGAGGCTATAAATAAGTATAAAGAAAATGTAAAAGAGTTTGATACAATAGCTTTATTGCAACCTACATCTCCATTGAGAACAGCAGATGATATAATCGCTGGATATAATAAAATGAAACAAAAATTTGCAAATAGTATTGTTTCTGTTTGTGAAACCGATCATTCTCCACTTTGGTCAAACACTTTGCCAGAAGATAATTCTATGGTTAGTTTCGTTAAACAAGATATTATTAATTCAATTAGACAAGACTTACCAACATATTATCGAATTAATGGTGCATTATATATTGTGAGAACAAACTATTTAATGAGTAATAATAATATTTATAAGGATAGTAGTTTTGCAACGATTATGTCAAGAGAAAATTCAATTGATATTGATACTAGAATGGATTTTATTATTGCAGATGCATTAATGAAGGATAGATTAAGGTGATATAAGTTGAAATCTAAAAAAGTAATGAATAAATTAAATAGTGAAATTAAGCGAGGGAGATATATATTAGGAGTTGCTGTAGGAGCTGGCATATCTGCAAGAAGTGCTTCAGAAGGTGGAGCAGATTTTTTATTATCATTGAATTCAGGTAAATTTCGTCAAATGGGGTTAGGCTCTCTAGGGGGATATTTGTCAAATGCTAATAGCAATCAATTTGTAATGGATTTTTCTTTAAAAGAAATTCTTCCTAGAGTAAAAAACATACCAGTTTTATTTGGATTAAATGCAACAGACCCTACAATAGATTTAAGATCTTATATTAATTTAATCAAAGATAAAGGGTTTGCAGGAATTAATAACTATCCGACAGTAGGTTTATTTGATGGAAAATTTTATAATCATTTAAAAGAAGATGGAATTTCTTATGATGAAGAAGTAGAAGCTATTAAAATAGCCCATGAAATGGGATTATTTACAGTAGCTTTTGTATTTAATGAATATCAAGCTGAAGAAATGGTTGATGCTGGCGCAGACGTTATTTGTGTACACCTTGGATTAACTAAAGGTGGGGATTTAGGAGCAAGTAAAGTATTGTCATTATCAAAATCTAAAGAACTTGTAAATAATATCTTTAATCTAGTTGAAAAGAAAACTACTTCTATATTAAAAATGGTCTATGGAGGACCTATTCAGAATAAATCGGATATTCAATTTATATATAATAATACTTCCTGTGATGGATATATTGGAGGTTCTACATTTGAAAGAATTCCTTCAGAAGAAGCTATTCATAAAACCACTATAGAATTCAAATATATGAGTTCTATTGAGGATCCTATTTTAGAACAATTAAATAGAAGTATTGATAGTCCTAAGGACTATGTAAAATTCATATTAAAGTATATAGAATTTCACTATTCTGAATCAATATCTCTTAAGGACTTATCAGAAATTTTGCATGTATCCAGTGAATATTTAAGTAGATTATTCAAAAAAGAAAAAAATATAAGTTTCAAAGAGTATTTAATCAGTTATCGATTAGACAAATTTATAGACATAATGATAAAATATCCTAATCTTTCTATGAGAGAAGGAGCGATTAAAGTAGGATATTTTAATTATGTTCATTTTAGTAAGTTATTTAAAAAAAGAAAAAATATTTCTCCTAAAAACTATTTTATATCATATAAACACAATTAATGATCATATTAAAACATGTATTTTTTAAAAGGAATAATTTATAATATAGATAGTTAGAATTTTCAAATAAAATGTAGGAGGTAATTCAATGAAAACGTTAGCAATTGTAGGTACTTTTGACACTAAGGGTAAGGAACTATCTTATGTTAAAGAAATAGTAGAAGAACTTGGATTAAAAACTTTAACCATTAATACTGGTGTATTTGAATCTGAATTTAAAGTAGATGTTACTAATCAAGAAGTAGTGGCAGAAGTAGGAGAAAATATATCAGATATTGCAAAAAAACATGATAGAGGATATGCCACTGAAGTTCTATCTAAATCTATAGAAAAAATAATTCCTAGACTATATAATGAAGGAAAATTTGATGGAATTATATCTTTTGGAGGAACTGGAGGAACTTCCATAGTAACTCCTGGTATGAGAGCTCTTCCTATTGGTGTTCCGAAGATAATGGTATCTACAGTAGCAGCAGGTGATACTTCATTTTATATTGGAACTAGTGATTTAATAATGATGCCATCTGTTGTAGATGTGGCAGGATTAAATAGAGTATCTACACAGATTTTCCAAAATGCAGCTCATGCTATTGCTGGAATGTTGAAATTTGAAAGTAAAAAGATAGAACATAAAAAACCTTTAGTAGCAGCAACTATGTTTGGTCTTACTACTCCAGCTGTAAACTATGCTACAGAGTATTTAGAGAAAAGAGGGTATGAAGTCCTTATATTCCATGCAACTGGTGTAGGTGGAAAGACAATGGAAAGTTTAATTGACAACGGATATATAGAGGGAGTATTAGATTTAACTACAACTGAATGGTGTGATGAATTGTTTGGTGGTGTATTGAATGCAGGACCAAATAGATTAGAAGCAGCTGCACTTAATAAAGTACCTCAAGTAGTATCTTTAGGAGCACTTGACATGGTCAATTTCGGTTCTTTTGATACTGTACCTAGTAAGTATAAGGGAAGAAAATTCTATAAGCATAATCCTTCTGTAACACTTATGAGAACTAATAAGGAAGAAAATAAATTATTGGGAGAAAAAATAGCAGAAAAATTGAATCTTGCTACACAGGATACAGTTTTAATGATTCCAAATAAAGGTCTTTCTGGTATAGATAAAGAGGGAGAAGTTTTTTATGGTTCTGAAGAAGATAAAATATTATTTGATAGTATTAAAAAGAATTTAAATAGTGATATAGTAAAAATAATTGATGTAGATACAGTAATAAATAATAAGAATTTTGCAGAAACTGCGGCGCAAGAATTAATCGATATGATGAATAGAAAAAATAATAATTAATATTAAATTACAGAAAGGTGAATAAATAATGAGTATAAAAAGAGAAGAAATTATTTCAAAATTTAGACAAAGAGTTGAAGATGGTGAAATTTTAGTAGGAGTAGGTGCTGGCACAGGTATAACTGCTAAAAGTAGTGAAGCAGGTGGTGCAGATATGCTAATTATTTATAACTCAGGAAGATATAGAATGGCAGGTCGTGGTTCTCTTGCAGGGCTTTTAGCATATGGTGATGCCAATGAGATTGTTGTAGAAATGGGATCAGAAGTATTACCAGTTGTAAAAGATACACCTGTTTTAGCAGGAGTAAATGGTACAGATCCATTTAGAGTAATGGATGTTTTCTTGAAACAGTTAAAAGATCAAGGATTTTCAGGGGTACAGAACTTCCCTACAGTTGGATTAATAGATGGTGTATTTAGAAAAAATTTAGAAGAAACAGGTATGGGCTATGATTTAGAAGTAGATATGATAAGAAAAGCTCATGAATTAGGATTATTAACTACCCCTTATGTATTTGATACAGATCAAGCAAGAAAAATGGCAGAAGCAGGAGCAGATATTATTGTAGCTCATATGGGATTAACAACTAAAGGAAGTATTGGAGCTCAAACTGCATTGACCCTTGATGAAAGTAGTAAAAGAGTACAAGAGATTGCAGATGCTGCTAAGGAAGTTAATCCTGATGTTTTAGTTATTTGTCATGGTGGACCTATTGCTGAACCAGAAGATGCAAAATATGTTTTAGAAAATACTAAAGGAGTACATGGATTCTTTGGAGCATCAAGCATTGAAAGATTTGCAGCTGAAAAAGGTATAAAAGAACAAACAGAACAATTTAAAAAAATTAAAAAATAAAAGATAACTTATATAGTGAATATTGATGCAATCTAATTGAATATGAGGATTAAAAAATCCCTCTATTTAGTTAATACTAAATAGAGGGATTTTTTAATCCTCATATTAATCTTTTAAACACAATGATTTAAAGGTCCACTACCTTTTCCTATATCAAGTCCTGATTTTAGTGCACTGGTTATATATTTCTTAGAATTATATATACTTTTTTCCATACTTAATCCTTTTCCAAGATTACATGCTATTGCAGATGATAATGTACATCCTGTACCATGAGTGTTTGGATTATCAATTCGCTTACCATTAAACCATATTGGTTTTTTCTCATAGAAAAGCAAATCATCAGCACTATCAGAAAGATGCCCACCTTTAATTAAAATATGACATTTTAAAGAATTTGAAATTTCTTTGGCTGCTTTTATCATATCTTCTTTATTTTTAATATTAAAGCCACATATACTTTCTGCTTCAAAAATATTGGGTGTAATTATATCAGCAACAGGTAATAATTTAGTTTCTAAAGTATTCATTGCATCTTTACTCATTAATTCATGTCCGCTTGTAGAAAACATGACAGGGTCTACTACTATATTTTTACATTTATATTCTTTAAGTTTATTAGAAATTACTTCTATTATTTCTTTAGAAGATACCATTCCAATTTTTATTGCATCTGGGAAAATATCTTCAAAAATACAATCTAATTGTTTAGATACAAACTCAGGACTTATTTCAGATACATCATAAACTCCAGTAGTATTTTGGGCAGTTAAAGCTGTAATGGCGCTCATAGCATACATTTTGTGAGTTGTAATAGTTTTTATATCTGCTTGTATACCTGCGCCTCCGCTACAATCTGACCCTGCAATAGTTAAAATTTTTTTCAAAATAATTCCTCCATTTCTTTAAAAGAATATATAAAATAATTACTTAGTTTTTTTATTTTTTGTAAGTCTTTCTTTGATGATTTATCATAAACTCCTACAACATCAAACCCTTCATTTTTAGCTGTCTTTATTGAGTAAAGAGAATCTTCGAACACAATAATATCTTCTTTAGAAAGACCTAATTTTTGCATTGATTTTATATAAATATCTGGTTTAGATTTTCCAGCAGAGATTTCATTTGAAGTAATAATAAATTCAAAATAATCTAAGATCTCTAATCTTTCAAGTGCTTTTTTTGAAAGTGTTTTATCTAATTCAGTTGCTATGCACATTTTTATGCCTTTTGATCTAAGTTTATAGATATATTCTTTTATATAAGGTTTTAATTCTATTTCATATACATATTTATTTTTTACTATTTTATTAATATATTTAATTATTTCTTCTGTAGATAATTTAATTCCAAATGAATTCTTAAAGTAATTTGCAGACTCATTAAAACTCATTTCTTTTATAATTTTATTCAAATTATCAGGTGGTACTATATTGTGGTTTTCCAAAAATGTTTTTCCAGCATTATCCCAACTATCCATTGAATTTAAAAGAGTTCCATCTAAATCAAATATAGCTGCTTTATACTTCATAATTCACCATCTTAGAAGCTAAATCATATAACTTTTTAGTAGCATCATAAATATTTTCTTTTGAAAATATTGCAGATATAACGCAGATTCCATCAATATCAGTATTTTTCAAATTAAATATATTTTCTTCATTTATGCCTCCTATTGCTACTACTGGTATTGAAACAGAATTACAAATATCTTTTAAAGTATCCATAGATATTACATTTACATCTGATTTAGTATTTGTTTTAAAAGCAGAGCCAACCCCTATATAATCTGCTCCATTTTCTTCTGCTATTTTTGCTTGTTCTACTGTGCTTGCAGATACTCCAAGAATTTTATCTTCTCCTATTATATTTCTTGCATTTTTAGCATTCATATCACCTTGTCCTACATGAACTCCATCTGCACCACATTTCATTGCAATATCTACATTGTCATTTATAACAAAGGGAACTTTGTATCTATCTGTTATATTTTTTATTTCTTTTGCTTCTTTTAAAAAATCTTCAAAGGGGAAGTCTTTTTCTCGTAATTGTATAAATGTTGCTCCTGCTTTCAAAGTATCTTCTACTTGTTCTATAAGAGAATTTTCTCCTAGCCATGTTCTATCTGTTACTACATATAAAAGCATAGACTTTTTATCTATTTTCAATATTTGCACCTTCCTTTAATTTTTTATAATTCATTTTACTTATTTCATCAATTAAAAACATCCTATAACTAGAAGTACCACCATCTGCTTTTTGTAGTTTTTTAAAAGCTACTTCTCCAGCAAGACCCATATGAGCTACAGCTATAGAAGTTGAATCAAGAATATTATTCTTATTTGCACCACAATATGTACCAATTACATTTGTAAGCATACAACCTGTACCTGTAACTTTAGACATTAAAGAATGTCCATTATATATAATATTTGCATTTTTCTCACTTGCTACAATATCAATTGCTCCTGTTAATACAATTATTGCACCAGTTTCTTTACTTAAATTTTTGCAAAGTGTAATCATATTGTCTAAGCTTTTTTCTTCTACTTTATCTTCTTCATTTGCATCTACACCACTAGTAGTGCCACTTCCTTCATAAATAGTTTTTATCTCAGAAGCATTTCCTCTAATAACAGAAAACTGTATTTCTTTTAACAACTTAAAAGTTACTTCATTTCTAAATTGAGATGCTCCTACAGCTACAGGATCTAATATAACTGGATTTCCAATTTCATTAGCTTTTTTACCAGCTTTTATCATTGATTCTATAACTCTTTCATTTAGAGTTCCTATATTAATAACTAAAGCGTCACAGATAGAGTTTATTTCTGCTACTTCTTCAATACCATCTGCCATAATAGGAGAACCTCCAGCAGCTAATACAATATTTGCACAATCATTTACTGTTACATAATTTGTAATAGAATGAACTAATGGTGTTGTATGTTGTACATTTTCATAAATTTCTTTAAACATTTTAATTCCTCCATTGAATTGGTTTTTATATTATTTATAGCTCATATCCCAAAATTTCATTTCATGTTCACATGCTTTAAGAAAAATTTTTATTAATTTTTCTTCCTCTTCTTCATCAATGTTTGCACAAATTTTATCTAAAAACTTACATGAATTCAGGCTAAATTTTTGAAATTCTTCTCCTGCATATTCTTCAATCCATGGTCCATAATAGTTATTTGCTATATTTTTTTTACTTTGAGTTTTTAATGTTTTACCAATATATTCATAAGTTAATGTGCAAGGGAGTGCAGACATGAATATTTCCTTTATATCTCCTTTTTCTGTGAAACTTAGCATATAATCAAGATAGTTTCTATTTGCAGGTTTTACTTCCATATCATCTACTTTATATACGTCAAGATTATAATCTTTAAGATACTTAGTATGCATATTTGTTTCGTCTGCAACTACCACACCTATGCAAGTATGTAAAAACTGTAAATCCTTTATAGAATTTATTTTTAAAAATACATGCGCATAAACTTTTCCATATTCTTTTAAATATAAAGAATCCTGAATTAAATAATTTTCAAATTTTTTTCTGTCTAATTTTCCATCTCTTAAATCTTGTATAAACGGATGTTTTATATAATCATTATAATATTTTTTAACTCTTGGATCATTTATAACTTTTTCTGAAAAACTCATATATTCACCTCAATTTTTTATAGTTTTGCTTAAGTGTCTTAATGGTATAATAGCTAACACAATAATACTTAGTAAAACTTCTATTCCATATCCCAATAAGTTATATGTTATAGAATAGATCCATGTATTCATTTCTTCAGGAGCAAACTGACCAAAGAAAATGACGCCTGATAGCACACTGAATAATATGGATAATGTTCCTGCTAATGTTGCTCCAAAAATTAATCTTGATTTAGTTTTAGTTCCAAATATAGGTGTAAAAGCAATTACTATCATTCCTCCAAAATAGTCTAAAGGTAATTGTAGAGGATAAAAGGGTGGTTGAATAACTGATTTTAGAGCACCAACAATAATCCCGCATATAATGCCTTCTTTAATCCCAAATATAGATGAAAGTATCATTATTGGGAGAACAGATAGCAAGCTAAACCCCCCACCTTGTGGAAATGGTACTATTTTTATCATATAAAGTACAATAGAAATAGCGGCTATAATTCCAATTCTTGTAAGAGATTTTATATTAAATCTAAATCTTTTTAATTTTTTGATACTTATGATAAGAAGTCCCATTGTTAAAATTATGGCCCAAACAATTGCTATATTTATAGTTATCACCTTCTTTCATAAAAAAAGCATGTTCTATGATCTAGAACATGCTTAAAATATTCATAAAAATGTTCCTACGCTGGCATTATCCAGATCAGGTTTAAGGGTTTTCATCGCTTAGATTTATTCTCAGCCTGATTGCACAAGCTCCCCTATATATTTAATTTAATTCACAGGAAATAAAGAGTAATAAAGTCTTTCCTCTTATTTTTACTATATGTTAGTAGTTTATCATTGTCAAGTAATAGAATGATACTTAAAAAAGTTGGACATCTTCTAAAATAGAGATTGAGGTATTATTTCTTTTATTTTTTTATATTATATTTTTGTAATTTACATTAATCTTATTTTCATTATTTAAATTTAACTAATACATATTTTATATTTTTAATATATAACTTGAATAATTTCTATTAATTAGATATATTTAAACTAAAGATATTTCGTTAAATTGAAAATAAGGAGGTAATGTAATAATGATTCAGGAAAGAATAAAAGTATTACGTAAGTTAATGAATGAAAAGAAAATGGATGTATATATAGTTCCCACATCTGATTTTCACCAAACAGAATACGTTGGAGAGTATTTTAAAGCAAGAAAATTTATTACAGGTTTTTCGGGGTCAGCAGGTACCGCTGTAATTACAATGAATGAGGCTTACCTTTGGACAGATGGAAGATACTTTATACAAGCTAAAAATGAATTAGAAGGAACTTCTGTTAAACTTATGAAGATGGGGGAACCTAATTATCCTACAATAGAAGAATATTTAGATCAAGCATTACCTGAAAATGGGATATTGGGATTTGATGGTAGAGTAGTTGCTATGAAAGAAGGACAATTATATGAAAAAATAGTTAAAAATAAAAATGGAAAAATAGTATATAAATATGATTTGATAGATGAAATTTGGGAAGATAGACCGACTTTAAATACAGGAAAGGTATTTGATTTAGATATTAAATATGCTGGAGAAAGTGTGGAAAGTAAGTTAAATCGTATTAGAAAAGTTATGAATGAAAACAATGCAAATATTCATGTACTAACTACATTAGATGATATTTGTTGGACATTAAATATACGTGGTAATGATATTAAATATTTTCCTCTAGTATTATCTTATATTATTATAAGAATGGATAAGGTGGGTTTATATATAGATGAATCCAAGTTAAGTGATAATATAAAAGAAAAATTGTCTTTGAATAAAGTTGTATTACATTCTTATAATGACATCTATGAAGATATTATGAGAACTAAAAAAGATGAAGTAATTTTATTAGATCCAGATAAAGTAAATTATGCTTTATATAATAATATACCAAAAGAGAATAAAATAGTTGAGAAAAGAAACCCTCAAATATTATTTAAGGCTATAAAAAATGATACAGAAGTTAAAAATATGAGAGAAGCCCAAATTAAAGATAGTATAGCACATATAAAGTTCATGAAATGGTTAAAGGAAAATGCTAAAGACTTAAATATTACTGAAATAAGTGCTTGTGACAAATTATATGAATTTAGAAAAGAACAGGGAAATTTTATAGGACCAAGTTTTGCTCCAATATCTTCTTATGGAGAACATGCAGCTATTGTTCATTATGAATCATCTCCTGAAACTGATGTAGAAATTAAAGAAGGAAACTTTTATTTAACTGATACAGGAGGCAGTTATTATGAAGGCTCTACTGATATTACTAGAACCTATGCAATAGGTAAATTAACAAAAGAAATGAAAGAACACTTCACTTTAGTTGTAATAAGTAATATGAATTTAACAAGTGCTAAGTTTCTTAAAGGGGTTACTGGTATGAATTTAGATTATGTTGCAAGAAAACCTTTTTGGGATAGAGGACTTAATTTTAATCATGGGACAGGCCATGGAATAGGTTATTTGCTTAATATTCATGAAGGTCCTACAGGATTCCGTTGGCAAGCAAGGGATTATGAATCTCATCCATTTGAAGAAAATATGATTATTACAAATGAACCTGGAATTTATATTGAAGGTTCTTATGGTATTCGATTAGAAAATGAGATATTAGTTAAAATGGACGAAAAAAATGAATATGGTGAATTTATGAAATTTGAGCCAATTACTTATATACCTATGGATTTAGATGCAATAATTCCAGAGATTATGAGTGAAGAAGATAAAAAATTATTAAATGACTACCATAAATTAGTATTTAAAAAGATATCACCATATTTAAATAGTGAAGAAACAAAATGGCTTGAAAGATATACTAGAAAAATATAAATAAAAAAGCACTTCAAAAAACATTTTATTTTTGAAGTGCTTTTTTATTTAATTATTTCATATATATATAAATAAATTCATATTTTGAAATATAGATTTATTTATATTGATTTAAATATTTAAACATCAATTTTAGAGTATTTGAATTGAAAAATCATAAAACCTTTAAATTAAAGATGTTGACAATCACTAGACAAAGCAAGAAATGAGTATTATAATAAAATAACAAGATGATCACGATTATTTATTTCATTTAAATGAAATAAATAATCGTATTATGAAGAGAGGTAATAAATATGATTGATATAGGTAGTGAAATTAAAGAGTTAAGAAAATCAAATAATATGACATTAAAAGATTTAAGTGAAAAGACAGGATTATCAATAGGATTTTTATCCCAATTTGAAAGGGGTTTATCTACCATAGCTGTAGATTCATTAGAATTAATAGCGAAAGCTTTGAATATAGAGTTGTCACATTTTATTTTAAAACCTAAAACAAAAAAGGAATATATATTAAAGAGTTTTGAACAAGAGGTATACGAAGTTATAAATAATAAATTTGTACATTATAATTTAAGTAACAATTTAAATAAAAAGACTTTTTTACCAAGAAAGATAAATATTTTACCAATGGGAAAAGATGAAAATATAACTGAGTACAGTCACAAGGGTGAAGAGTTTATCTATGTTCTTGAAGGAACACTTACTCTCTTTTTAGATTCTAAAAGATATGACCTTTATCCTGGAGATAGTGCACATTATAATTCTAAAAAAATGCATAATTGGGCAAATTATACTAGTAAAATGGTAAAACTTATAGTTGTTAGTACACCAAATCATTTTTCTGAAAGTGAGGTGATTCAAGAGAATGAATAAAGGTATAGTTATGAATATTCAAAAATATTCTGTTCATGATGGGCCTGGAATTAGAACTACTATTTTCTTAAAAGGCTGTCCTTTAAGTTGCTGGTGGTGTCACAATCCTGAAAGCCAAAATTTTAATTTTGAATTAATGTTTTTTAATGATAGATGTGTCGGATGTGGTAATTGTAAAGATAAATGTGAACAAGGTGCCATAAATATAAATAATGGCGTTGCTACTACTGAAGATTCTAAATGTATATTATGTGGTAAGTGTACCGATTTTTGTATAAATGAAGCAAGAAATTTAGTTGGAAAAGAGTTTTCAGCAAAAGAACTTTTAAAGGAAATAAAAAAAGATGAAATTTTTTATGAAGAATCTGGTGGTGGAGTAACATTTTCTGGAGGAGAACCTCTTTTACAAATTGATTTCTTAGAAGAAATGCTAAGATTATGCAAAGAACAAGATATACATACTACTGTTGATACTAGTGGCTATAGTGATTTTAAAAATTTCGAAAGAATTTTAGATTACACAGATTTATTTCTCTATGATATAAAACATCTAGATGATAATATGCATAAAAAATATATTGGTGTTTCAAATGAATTGATAAAAGAAAATTTAATAAAGTTATCTGAGTTGAATGCAAATATATTTGCGAGGATCCCCATTATAAAAGGTATAAATAATGATGAAAAAAATATTGATGAAACTATAGAATTTTTAAGAGAAATTAATTTAGAACAAATTAATTTACTTCCATATCACAAAATGGGAATGGAAAAGTATGAAAGAATATTTAAGGAATATAAACTTAGTGGAAATGAAAAACCATCTAAAAAAAATATAGATGTTCTATTATTAAAGTTTCAGCAATTAAATACAAAAATAAAGATAGGAGGATAAGTATATGATGTCAGAAAGAGTTAAAAAATTAAGAGAAGAAAGTTTAGAGGCTGTTCCATATATTTCAATGGAAAGAGCTCAGATTGTAAATGAGGTTTATAAGAAATATGAAGGATCAGTTTCAATACCTGTTTTAAGAGCTTTAGTACTTAAGGAATTTATGTCAAAAAAGAAATTATGTATTAATGAAGGTGAACTAATTGTAGGAGAAAGAGGAGAAGCTCCAGCTGCAACCCCTACGTATCCAGAATTATGTTGTCATACTATTGAAGATTTACAAATAATGAATGATAGAGAAAAAATATCATTTAAAGTTAGCCAAGAATCTAAGGACATACAGAAAGAAGACATTATTCCTTATTGGGAAAAAAGATCTATGAGATATCATATATTAGAAAATATGACAGAGAAATGGAAAGACTGTTATGAAAACGGTATTTTTACAGAATTTCAAGAACAAAGAGGTCCAGGTCATACAGTTGCTGATGATAAAATATATAAAAAAGGATTTTTAGATTTTAAACAAGATATTGAAAATGAAATTAATAATCTAGATTATAACAATGATGATGAAGCTCTTAATAAAAAAATGCAACTTGAAGGTATGAGTATAGCATGCGATGCAATAATGATCCTTGGGAAAAGATATTCTGAACTTGCTATAGAAATGGCAAAAAAAGAAAAGGATCAAAAAAGAAAAAAAGAATTATTAGATATAGCAGAAGTATGTAGTCATGTTCCAGCTTATGCTCCAAGAACTTTTAGAGAGGCTCTTCAAATGTATTGGTTTGTACACTTATGTGTTATAACAGAATTAAACCCTTGGGACTCCTTTAATCCAGGTAGATTAGATCAACATTTAAATCCATTTTATCAAAAAGAAATGGAAGAAGGTTCTTTAAGGAGAGAAGAAGCAGAAGAATTTTTGCAATGTCTTTGGGTTAAATTTAACAACCAACCTGCTCCGCCAAAAGTAGGAATAACTTTAAAGGAAAGTGCAACATATACTGATTTTGCTAATATAAATAGTGGAGGACTTAGAGCAGATGGTTCTGATGGAGTAAATGATGTAAGTTATTTAGTGTTAGATGTTATTGACCAAATGAGACTATTACAACCTAGTTCAAATGTTCAAATAAGTAAAAAAACTCCTCAAAAGTTTTTGAAAAAAGCTCTTAGCATTGTAAGAAAAGGATGGGGACAGCCATCTTTGTTTAATACTGATGCTGTAATACAAGAAATGTTAAATGCAGGAAAAGATATAGTAGATGCTAGATGTGGTGGAACTAGTGGTTGTATTGAAACTGGAGCATTTGGTAAAGAAGCCTTTATTTTAACTGGCTATTTTAACATTCCAAAAGTGCTTGAAATAACACTTAACAATGGCGTAGATCCTATGAGTGGAAAAAAACTTGGATTGGAAACAGGACATCCTGGTGATTTTAATAATTATGAAGAACTATTTGAGGCATTAAAAAAACAAATGAATCACTTTATTGATATAAAGGTAAGAGGAAATAGAGTAATAGAAAAATTATATGCTGAAAAAATGCCAGTTCCTTTTTTATCAGTAATTATAGATGATTGTATAAAAAAAGGTAAAGATTATAATGCTGGAGGAGCAAGATATAATGTTACTTATATCCAAGGAGTAGGTATAGGAGATATAACAGATAGTCTTGCTGCGATTAAATACCATATTTTTGATAAAAATAATTTTACTATGAATGAACTTTTAATAGCTATGAAAGATAATTTTAAAGGTCATGAGATGATACTTAATTTATTAAAGAACAAATCTCCCAAATATGGGAATGATGATGATTATGCTGACGAAATAATGACAAGTGTATTTAAAACTTATTATGAAACTGTAACTGGAAGGCCTAATATAAAAGGAGGGGAACATAGAATAAATATGTTACCCACAACATGCCATATATATTTTGGTTCAGTTATAGGAGCATTACCAAGTGGTAAAAAATCAAAAGAAGCTCTAGCTGATGGTATTTCACCTTCTAAAGGAGCAGACAAATATGGACCTACTAGTGTAATAAAGTCTGCATCTAAAATGGATCACTTAATTACAGGAGGTACTCTTTTAAATCAGAAAGTTGCACCTTCAGCAATAGAAGGTGAAGAAGGGTTAGATAAATTATCTAATTTAGTTAGAGTGTACTTCAAGCTTGATGGACATCATATACAATTTAATGTATTTAATAAAGAAACTCTATTAAAGGCTCAAAAAAATCCTGAAGATTATAAAAATCTTATAGTTAGAGTTGCAGGATATAGCGACTATTTTTCAAATCTAAATAAAGAATTGCAAGATGAAATAATAGCTAGAACGGAACAAGCAATATAATTTTAATTATTAAGAAAGGAGAGTTTAAATGAAAAACACTTTAGGATTTATAGGTGGAGGAAACATGGGGAAAGCGATGATTGGAGGTATCCTTGAAAGCAAAATATTTGCTCCAGAAAATATAATGGTGTCAGATTTAAATACTGATTTGTTAAACACAATAGAAGAAAATTATGGAGTTAAAACTACAAAAGATAATAATGTTCTTATTAAGCATTCACAGATAATAGTCTTAGCTGTTAAGCCACATATATGTGATATAGTAATTAAAGAAATTAAAGATAAAATAAAAGAAGATGCTATTATAGTTTCTATAGCTGCTGGAAAATCTATAGAACAAATTGAAGAAAATTTTAATAAAGATGTGAAAATAGTTAGAGTTATGCCCAATACTCCAGCATTAGTTGGAAAGGGTATGTCGGCTATTTCAAGTAATAATAAAGTATCAGAGGTTGAGTTAGAACAAATTATCAATATATTTGAAAGTTTTGGAGAAGTAGAATTAGTTGATGAAAAATTAATGGATGTAGTAACTGGAACAAGTGGTTCTTCACCAGCATATGTATATATGTTTATAGAAGCAATAGCTGATGGGGCTGTTCTTGAAGGGATGCCACGTGATAAAGTATATAAAATGGCAGCACAGGCTGTTTTAGGTGCAGCACAAATGGTTCTTACTACAGGCAAGCATCCCGGAGAATTAAAAGATATGGTTTGTTCTCCAGGTGGTACAACTATAGAAGCAGTAAAGACTTTAGAGGATAAGGGTTTTAGAAGTGCTGTTATGGAGGCTGTTAGAGAATGTGTAAAAAAATCTAGAGAGTTATCTTAGAAAAATGACTAAAAAAGATGTTGGTGAATATTCACCAACATCTTTTTTAGTCATTTTTATTTAACCAATCTTTTAGTATCTTTATATATTTTTTATTTTCTTCAACGAAAGGCATATGACGACTATATTCAAATAGTTCCCATTTAGAATTTGGGATTTTGTCATACATTGTTTTTGCAATAAATGGAGAACATAAATCTTTTTGTCCATTTGTGATAAGTGTTGGCTCTTTAATATCTTCAATTTCATTCATATAATTAAAATTTTTTAAAGTGCCAGATGGACTAAATTCATTTTGTCCCCATGCCATAAGGTATGACTGTGTTCCAGCTTTTTTTTCTCTTCTCAAACATTCTGGAGAATTTTCATCTACTGTTCCTGCACAATAATTTAGCATAAATTCTGCTTCTGCTTCTTTATATTCTTCAGTAGAATAGTTTCCAGTTTCTTCTGAATTTCTTATGGCTTCTTGATGTTTGTGTGACATGAATTTAATCCTTCTACGTTGTTCCCTTTCCCATAATTCAGAAGAAGGTAAAGTGCTAGATAATATATAAGATTTTATACCTTGAGGTTTATATTCACAGGCATAATAAATTGCAAGCATTCCACCCCAAGATTGTCCTAATATATGAACTTCATCTAAATTTAAATGTTTTCGTAGTTCAATTAATTCTTCAGTCCAAGTATTTGCATTCCACAATTCAGGTTGATCTGGTATAGAAGACTTTCCACAACCTATTTGATCATACATAACAACCTGTCTTCCATCATTTGCTATATCATCCAGGACTTCAAAATAATTATGTGTTGAACCTGGTCCACCATGTAATAGTAATAGTGGTTTTTTATTATCTTTATTTTCCCCAACTATGCGATAATATGTTTTATATTCTCCAAATGGCATATAACCTTCAGTAACTTTCATAAAAATCTCCTTTTTATCTAGATTCAGGTACTACAATTATATCTTTTGTAAATTTATTTAAAACTTCACAACCATCTTCAGTTGTTATAACAAGATCTTCAATACGAACTCCAATTCCTTCTTCTGGGAGATAAATCCCTGGTTCCACAGAAAAACATTGGCCTGGCTTTATTATATCTTTATTTACAGAAGATACATCACCAAATTCATGGTCTTCAAGTCCAGTAGAGTGACCTGTTCTATGTGTAAAGTATTTTCCATAACCTTTTTCTTCAATATAGTTTCTTGCAGCTAAGTCTACATCACACATTCTATTTCCTGGCTTTGCTGCTGCAATTCCTCTTAAATTAGCTTCTAATACTATATTGTAAATTTCCTTTTGTCTTTCAGATACTTCTCCTAAAAATACTGTTCTGGTCATATCAGATGCATAGTTTTTATAAAATCCACCAATATCTAGAATGACACAATCTCCATATTTTCCTTTTGTATCATCAGTTACATGATGAGGGTCAGCTGCGCCTTTAGCATATGCTGTAATTGGATCAAAAGAAACTTCTTCAATACCATGACTCTTATAAATTTCACGTACTTTAGCATTTAATTCTTTTTCAGTCAAGCCTTTTCCTGCCCATGGAATTAATTCTTCCATTACTTTGTCATTAATTCTTGAAGATTCTCTTAACAGTTCTTTTTCTTCTTCGTCTTTAATCATTCTTACATGATCAACTATGTGAGAACCATTTACAAATTTACTATTAGTTAAAAGTTCTTGTAATCTTAATAAGAATTTAGATGGCCAAGTTTTATCTATTCCTATTATTTCACCATCTTCTACATATTTAGATAATATTTCAACACCATCTTGGATATCATTATACCATAATATATCAACACCAAGATCTTCTTCTTGAGGGAACAACTCATTGATAACGATCTTATGATTTCCGTTAGTGTTTAGGTATAATGCTAATAACCTTTCTCCTGGAATAATCCATTTACCTGTTAAATAAAAAATAGCATTTGGATCTGAAATGATAACTTGTGGTATACCATTTTCCTCCATTGATTTTAAAACTCTATTTACTCTACTTTCATTCATATGAAAAAACCCCCTTAGAATTTATTTGTAATTTAATTTTGTTAATTAAATATTATTGGATCATGATAATAATATATCAACATACATGTTTTAAGTCAAGTGCACATAATGAATAAAAGTCTATAAAATTTCATAGTTAGAATAAAAATTATATTAAATAAAGCAATTATTTCATGATTAAAATATTTTTTTATAAAAATGAAAAAAATAATTGTAAACACAAGAAAAATATGTTAAGGTAATAAATGGAGAGGTTAAACAAATAACAAATCAAAAAGGTAGGAGGTATGAAGATGGAAAACGTTAAACAAAAAAGACCATTAGGCTTTTACGTATGCTCACTTGCTTTCACATTTGAAAGATTTGCATTCTATTCAGCAAAATGGTTATTAGCAGTATTCGTTGTTGCTAGTCTTGCAGATGGAGGACTAGGACTTACACCTGCAGATGGGGCTAAAATGTCAGCTAATTTAGTAGCATTTACTTATCTTGCACCGCTTTTCGGTTCTGTTATATCAGATAGGTTTGTAGGAGCAAGATACTTAGTACCTATCGGTATGATTTTAATGGGATCAGGCTACTTAGTAGGAGCTAATGCTACAAGTGCACTTATGGTTAATATGATGATTGTTATGGTATCTATTGGGACTGGGTTATTTAAGCCACAAACAAATGCTATTACAGGTAGACTTTTTAAGGATAAGGATCAATTGGATGGTGCATTTTCTACTCAGTACTCATTTGTTAATTTTGGTTCATTTATTGGTACTACAATTATTGGTTTAATTACTAAAGCCCAAGGATATTCATTCAGTTTTACAGTTTGTGGAATTATTATGTTTATTGGAGCTATAGGTTTTATTTTTGGATGGAGATTCTTAGGAGAAGCAGGTAAAAAACCATTTAAGGTTAATGAACATGAAGAAGAAAAAGTTCAAGAAACTATAGAAAAAAAAGAAGAAAAAAGACCTCTTACAACTATTGAAAAGAAAAGAGTTGCAGCTATTGTATTAGTATCTTTCTTCTCAGTTATATTTTGGGTATTTTGGTATTTAGCATATATGCCAGTATATTATTACTGGGGGGGAGAAGCTGGTCTTGCAGATTGGACAATAGGTAACTTTGCCGTGCCAACATCTTGGTTTGACTCATTAAATGCATTTATGTGTATTTCATTAGGTCCACTTCTTGGTGGCTTATGGGTTAGATTAGCTAAAAGACCTCAAGGTGACCTTAGTATGTTTAAAAAAACATCCTTAGGAATGATAACATTAGGTATATCTTATGTAATATTTGCAGGAGCAGATATTGCAAGGGGGAGTGGTCTTGCTAATTTAGGTTGGATTATTGCCTTTGGTATAGTTTTATCCTTGGGTGAAATGTTATTCTCACCTCTTGGGAACTCATTTATTAGTAAATTCTCACCACCTAGATTATTATCGGCTATGATGGCTGTTTGGACATTAGCTGTATTTTTTGCAGGTAAATCGTATGGTTGGTTATATGAATTTACATTAAAATTTAAATTTGTAAATGCATATCTTACAATAGCAGCTATTGCAATATTGTCAGGGATAATCCTTTGGGCTATAGATGGTAAACTAAAAGGATTAGTAGTTGAAGATGAAAAAGAAGAATATAATGTGAATACCGCTGTAGAAAATCCACCTAATGATTTTAGCGTTTAAAAACAAATCCACAGTTTAAACTGTGGATTTGTTTTTAATAATTATTATTCATGCTATATATAAATAGAATTAAATAAAAAAATACTGAAGGTGAGTAATTATGCTTTTTGATTATAATGAAATATTAGTTAAGAAAGTAATGAATAAAGATTATATTGTTTTAAATATTAGAAATACAGTAAATGAAGCGATAAAATTAATGCTAAAAAATAATATTCAAGATGTATTTATAGAAGATTTAAACCATAATGTTAAGGGGGTAATAACATTATCAGATGTGGCAAATATCTATGATGAAATAAATCAAGAAATACTTCTTAAAAAATATATTAGAACTAATATGATTAGTGTGGATAAAAATAAGACATTATACCAATGTCGAAGTATTATGATTGAAAATAACATTGGTAGATTACCTGTATTAGAAAAAGGAAATTTAATAGGAGTAATAAGACAAGCGGAAATAAGAGACTACTTTTATATGGATTTAGAAAGAATAAGTAAAACATTGAATCATATAGTAGAAAGTATACATGAAGCATTATGTTTAATAGATACAAAAGGAAAAGTGATTATTTGGAATAAAAATGCAGCAGAATTATATGATATACCCCAAAAAGATATAGTGGGTAAAAATATAAAAGATTTTTTTCCAGATTCTATAAATTCAAAAGTATTAGAAAGTAAAGAAAGAATAACTAATGTTTATCATTCACCTAAAAAAAATTATAAAGTAATTATAAATGCTTTACCTATATATATAAATGGGAAATTTGAAGGAGTTTTAACTACAGACAGAGATGTTACTGAGGTTACTAGTTTATCAAAGAAGTTAGAAAAAGCTAATAGTAATTTAAAGTTTTTAGAAGGAGAATTTAAGAAATTAAAAAATAATTACTTTGATAATATAATTGGGAGAAGTACTAAGATAATAGAAAAAATTAAAATTGCAAAGCAAGTTTCAAAAAGTGATATATCTGTATTAATTAGTGGTGAAAGTGGTACTGGTAAAGAATTATTTGCTAAAAATATACATGATTATAGTGGGGGTAAAGGATCATTTATACCTGTAAACTGTAGTGCCATACCTAATGAATTATTTGAATCGGAGTTTTTTGGATATGATGAAGGTGCATTTACTGGAGCTAATAAAAAGGGAAAAGTAGGATTTTTTGAATTGGCTAATAATGGAACTTTATTTTTAGATGAAATAGCAGAACTCCCATTATATATGCAGGCAAAACTTTTAAGAGTACTTCAGGATAATACATTTACTAGAGTTGGAGGTACTGAGGTTATTAATTCTAAGGTGAGGATAATTTCTGCAACAAATGCAAATTTAGCTGAAATGGTAGATGAAGGTAAGTTTAGAAAAGATCTTTTTTATAGATTAAATGTAATAGAAATTAAGTTACCTCCTTTAAGAGAAAGGGAAAATGATATTGTACTTTTAACTTATCATTTTTTAAATGAATTAGCTGAAAAAAATAATAGAGATGTTCCAAAAATATCCCCTGAAGTTTTAGATATTTTTAAGAAATATAACTGGAATGGAAATATTAGAGAATTAAGAAATGTAGTTGAACATACTTTAGTATTATGTACAGATAATGTAATAAATAAAGATAGGTTACCATCACATATCTTAAAATTTGTAAAGGAAAAGGAACATGATTTTATAAAAACTGAAAGTACATTTGATTTAAATAAATCTATATCTAATTTAGAAAAAAAAATAATAATAGAAGCTTTGAAAAATACAAAGGGAAATAAGGCAAAGGCAGCAAAATTATTAAATATTCCAAGAAGTACATTGCACTATAAATTAGATAGCTATGAAATAGTCAATTTTTAGACATATGTCTAAAAATTGACTATTTTTATATATGCATATTAAATACTAGTATTTAGGTAAAGAAAGAAGAGAAATTATTTTTAGATTAGTCAGTTAATTGACAATATTAAAATTTGTTTTTTATTAACCTAAAAAATCCCTGCCGAAAAACACTAAAACAAGCCATTTATACTTTGTTTTTTATTTGTGAATTTTGGCATGTGTTTTGCAAATATTAAAGAGTGTAGTATAAAAAACAAATATAAGTTAATAGTTTAACAGTATTTAAATTGTAAGGGGGTGACAAAATGAATATAGAAATACTATTAAGACAACATGTTGGAGCACCATGTAATCCGATAGTTGAAGAGGGTCAGAAATTAAAAAAAGGTCAATTAATAGCTAAACCTAACGGTTTAGGAGCAAATATACATTCCAGTGTATATGGTAAAGTTATAAAAATAACAAATGAAAGTATAGTAATAGATGCAGATAAAAATCAACCTGAAGAATATGTGAAAATCAAAATGACAGATAGTAATATTGAAGCAATTAAGGAAGCAGGTATTGTAGGTGCAGGAGGAGCAGGGTTCCCATCTCATATTAAATTCAATGTAGATTTAGAAGGGGGATTTGTTATTGCAAATGCTGCTGAATGTGAACCTGACTTGAAGCATAACATTAAGGTGATTGAAGAAGATCCTGAATTATTAATTAGAGGAATAAAATATGCAATGGAAATATCTAATGCATCTAAGGGATATATTGCAATTAAGCCTAAAAATAAAAAAGCACTTATTGCAATAGCAAACGTTTGCAAAAATGAAAGAAACATTGAAATAAAGCATTTACCTGATATGTATCCTGCAGGGGATGAGAGAGTTATAATAAGAGAATTATTAGGAGTGGAATTGCAGCCTGGAAAACTACCTTTAGCAATTAATGCAATAGTAACAAACATTGAAACATTAAAAAATGTTGTTCATGCTATAGAAGATAGAAAACCTGTTATAACTAAAGATATAACAGTAGGTGGTAGGGTTAAAAATGCTATAGGTGGTAAAGCGATATTAGATGTACCTATAGGAATGCCAGTAATTCACTATATTAACCAATACGGTGGATACATTAAACCTGAAGGAGAAATAGTTATTGGTGGACCATTTACAGGTAAACGTGGGGAAGAAAATTCACCTATAACTAAGGTTTTAGGTGGAATGTTAGTGGCAATGCCTTTCCCAGAAGAAAAAAGAAAAATAGGTGTCATAGAATGTGAGTGTGGAGCTCAACTTGATAGACTTTCTGAAATAGTTGAAGGTATGAATGGTAAAATTATTGCTTCTACTAAATGTAATAGAATGGTTGAAATAAATGGTAGATATAGATGTGATTTACCAGGAATATGCCCAGGACAAGCAGAAAAAGTATTATATTTAAAGAAACAAGGTGCAGAAGCTATAATTACTGGAAGCTGTGAGGACTGAACTAACACTATAATGAAAGTAGCTCCTAGGTTAGGAGTTCGAGTGTATCATAGCACAGATCATGTTTTAAGGGCAACAGGACATAAATTGTATAGAAGAACTATTAAGTAATAAAAGCATTATATAGGTATGATTGTAAAAGAAAGGGTGTTTAAATGTCAATTACTAAAGAGACTGCACAAGAACATGCCAATGATTTAGCAATAACTTGTTGCAGATTTGAAGCTGGAACTATAATTGAACCTTCCAATTTAGAAGATCCTAGTTTGATTCCAGATTTAGAAGATTCAGGTTTATTAGAAATTCCAGATAATAGTTTAAAAATTGGAGAAGTTTTAGGTACTAAATTAAAAGAAACTGTTGATGCTTTAACTCCATTAACAAAAGATTTATTAGAGGGAGTTATTTCAATGGATGGAAAAGAAGAAGTTGAGGAAGAAGAGGTTAAGAAACAAGAAAACAAAGAAATGAAATCAATTGAACCTGTTAAGGAAGTAAATCCCGTAAAACAATTCTCTGGAGGAACTGTAAAAATTCACATAGGTGAAGGTAGGGATATAAACCTTGAAATTCCTTTATCAATAGCAGGAAATTTAACAGAAGGAACAAATCAAGTATCTAATTCTAATATTACTACTTCTGAAGTAGAAAAGAGAGAAGAACAGGAAGAAAAGGAAGAACAAAGCGAAAAAATCCTAAGAAAACTTGTAAGGAAGCATTTTAAAATAGAAAAAGTTGATTTAGGAAGAGAAACAAGAATAGATGGAACTACGCTCTATATAAGAGATGATGTATTAAAGGATGCTTTAGACAGTGAGGAATTAGTTATAGATATAAAATTAGAAATTATAACTCCAGATAGGTATGGTGAATATAGTGAAACTATAATGGATATCCAACCAATAGCTACTAAGGAAGAAGGAGAAATTGGAGAAGGTGTTACTAGAATATTAGATGGAGTTGTAGTTGTAGTAACTGGTACTGATGAAGATGGAGTACAAATTGGAGAATTTGGTTCATCAGAAGGTGCTTTAGATAGAAATATTATGTGGGGAAGACCAGGATCTCCTGAAAAAGGCGAAATATTCATAAAAACTGAAGTTACAATAAAATCAGGAAGAGGTATGGAAAGACCAGGACCTATGGCTGCTCACCGTGCTACTGACGTTATAACTCAAGAAATAAGAGAGTCATTAAAAAATGCTAATGAAAGTTTAGTAGTAGATAGGGAAGAATTCGTTCAAAGGCGTAAATCTGGGAGAAAGAAAGTAGTTATTATTAAAGAAATAATGGGACAAGGTGCTATGCATGATAATTACATTATGCCTACTGAGCCCGTTGGAACAATAGGTGCTAAAGCAAATGTTGACCTTGGCAACGTTCCGGTAGTTACTTCACCTCTTCAAGTATTAGATGGTTGTATTCACGCTTTAACTTGTATAGGACCAGCATCTAAGGAAACTTCAAGACATTACTTCAGAGAGCCCCTAGTACTTGAAGCAATGAATGACGATGAAATTGATTTGGCTGGAGTAATATTTGTAGGATCTCCTCAAGCTAATTCAGAAAAATTCTATGTATCTAAATTTTTAGGTATGACTATAGAAGCAATGGATTTAGATGGAGCAATTATAACTACAGAAGGATTTGGAAATAACCATGTTGACTTTGCAAGTCATATTGAACAAGTTGGTATGAGGGGAGTACCAGTAGTTGGTGTAACTTACTCAGCAGTACAAGGACAACTTGTTGTAGGTAATGAATATATGAATGCTATGATTGATAACAACAAATCAAGTCAAGGTATAGAAAATGAAATTCTTTCTAATAACTGTCTCGCTCCTGAAGATGCTATAAGAGCTGTAGCAATGCTTAAGGCTAAAATAGCTGGAGAAGAAATTAAGGATGCTGAAAGAAAATGGAATGCTAATGTAAAATTAAACAATGTAGAATTAATAGAAGAACAAACAGGAAGAAAGATTGAATTAGAAGATAATGAACAATCTCTTACAAAGAGTAAAAAAAGACAAGAAATTTACGAGGTAGAAAATGACTAATAAATTGAAGTATATTTCTACAGAAAGTTATTATGAAGGAATAATAGTAGAAGTAACTGATGCAGCAGTAATAATTGATTTTAAAGGAAGACTTGGTCAATTAAAAGTTCCTAGAAGGATGGTTATTAGTAATGATGAACTTGAAGTAGGACATCAGGTTGGATTTATGATGACATATCCAGAGGTAATAAGTAAAGAAATTGATGAAACTTATACTGAAAGTGCTAAAAGACAGATGGAAGCTAGAAGAAAAGCTGATGAAAGAAATAAAAATAAATAATTTTAAGAATATAAGGAGGAAAAGATAATGGATTTAACAGTTGTAAAAGGATTGCAATCAGAAATATTTGTACCTATTACACCTCCAGTGGTATGGACTCCAGTAGAAAAACCACTAAGTGAAATGACAGTTGCTTTAGTTACAGCAGCAGGTGTACATTTAAAAGCTGATAAAAGATTTAATTTAGCTGGAGATACTTCATTTAGAGTTATACCAGGAGATGCAGATAGTAAAGATTTAATGGTATCCCATGGTGGATATGATAATGGAGATGTTAATAAGGATATTAACTGTATGTTCCCTATAGATAGAATGAAAGAATTAAAAGAAGAAGGATATATTAAGGACTTTTCACCTGTAAACTTTGGTTTCATGGGTGGAGGGGGAGATGTTACTTTCTTCACAGAAAAAACAGGACCTGAAATAGCTCAACAATTAAAAGATGCTGAAGTAGATGCTGTTTTACTAACAGCTGGCTGAGGTACTTGCCACCGCTCTGCCGTGATTGTGCAGAGAGCGATTGAGGAAGCTGGAATACCAACAATAATAATTGCAGCACTTCCTCCAGTAGTACGTCAAAATGGTGCACCTAGAGTTGTTGCTCCACTCGTACCAATGGGAGCGAACGCTGGAGAGCCAAATAATCCAGATATGCAAATAAATATAGTGAGAGATTCTTTAGCTCAACTAAAAGAAATACAAACTCCTGGAAGAATAGTAAAACTTCCTTATGAATATATAGCAGAAGTATAAAATATCTGTCTTCTTACTTTAGGGGATAGATTATATAAAGATTCTCCTAATAATCTAAAAAAGGAAAAGGAGAGGGAGATGACTGAAAAAATAATGAGAAGGTTAGTCATAAAAAGTTTTCACATTCGAAAATTAGAATTTGGAGAAAGAAATTCGATAAAAGATAACACATTAACTATAAATAAATCTACATTGTTAGAGTTGGAACAAAATGAAGATTTAATTGAAGAAATTAGAATCGATATAATACATCCTGATAAATATGACAAATTTGTAAATAGTATAATGGACATTATCCCTATTTCTACAAAGGTGTTAGGTGAGATTGGTGAAGGTGTAACACATACTTTAACAGGAGTTTATATAATGCTTACAGGAATAGATACAGAAGGGAAACAAATAGCTGAATTTGGGTCATCTGAAGGAATACTAAATGAACAAATGATATTTAATAAAGCAGGGACTCCGTCTAAAGAGGATTATATAATTCACTTGGATATTATATTAAAAGGTGGTATACCATTTGAAAGAAAGCTTCCATTGACAGCTCATAAAGTTTGTGATAATTTCATTCAAGTTTTTAGAGAAATATTAAAAGTGAAAAATGGAAGAGACGCAGATTATTCACATGAATTTCACGATAAAGTAAAAAAAGGAAAGAAAAAAGTGTTAATAATAAAACAAATTGCTGGGCAAGGTGCTATGAGCGATAATAATATTTTATCAGAAGAACCAAATGGTCTTGTAGGTGGGAAATCTATTATAGATATGGAAAATATACCAATAATATTATCCCCAAATGAGTACAGAGACGGTGCTCTGAGGGCAATGACTTAAAAGGAAAAGGTGATAAAAATGGGAATAGGTCCTTCTACTAAGGAAACCACATTACATCATTTTAGGGATCCTTTATTAGATGTAGTATCAAAGGATGAAGATATAGATTTATTAGGGATAATGATGGTAGGAACACCACAAGATAATAAAAGTAAATATTTTGTAGGAAAAAGAGCAGCACAATGGATCGAAGCAATGAGAGCAGATGGAGCTATAATATCTGTAGATGCTTGGGGTAATTCCCATGTAGATTATGCAAATACCATAGAAGAAATAGGAAAAAGAGATATTCCTGTGGTAGGTCTAAGTTTCATAGGGACTCAAGCTAAATTTGTCGTATCAAATAAATATATGGATACAATTGTAGATTTTAATAAATCAAAACAAGGTGTAGAGACGGAAGTAGTAGGCGAGAATAATGCAAATTATTTTGACTCAAAAAAAGCTTTAGCTTTTCTAAAATTAAAGATGAAAAAGAAAGAAGGGGCGAAATAATGAATTTTTCAAGAAGTATAAATGCAGTAGATTCTCACACTATGGGGGAACCTACAAGAATAGTAATAGGTGGAATTCCTACTATATTAGGAAAGACAATGGCAGAAAAAAAAGAATTTTTACAAAATAGATTAGATTATTTAAGAACATCTCTAATGTTAGAGCCTAGAGGACATGCTAATATGTTTGGTTCAATATTAACTGCTTCTGTAAATGATGAAGCTGATTTTGGCATAGTATTTATGGATGGTGGAGGATATTTAAACATGTGTGGACATGGTTCAATAGGAGCTATGACGGTAGCTGTAGAAACTGGAATAGTTGAAATGAAAGAGCCTGTTACAAAGGTCACATTAGATACTCCTGCAGGAATAGTAAAAGGAGAAGTAAAGATAGAAAATCAAAAGGTTAAAGAGGTTTCCATAGTAAATGTACCAGCTTTTCACTATAAAAAAGATATCACAGTAGATGTTCCTGAATTAGGAAAAATTAAATTAGATATATCATTTGGTGGTAGCTTCTTTGCTATAGTACATGCTAAGGAAATAGGATTAAAGGTAGATATTAAAAACAGTGATAAATTATTAAAATATGGTTTAAAAATAAGAGATGCAATTAATGAGAACTTAGAAATTATTCATCCAGAATTAAACCATATAAATACAGTAGATCTAGTTGAAATATATGATGAGCCTACTCATCCAGAAGCTGATTATAAAAATGTAGTAGTATTTGGTCAAGGGCAATTAGATAGGTCACCCTGTGGGACAGGCACCTGTGCTAAAATAGCTACTTTATATTCAAAAGGTGAACTTCAAGAAGGAGAAGAATTTGTATACGAAAGTATTACAGGCACTTTGTTTAAAGGAAAAGTATTAAAGGAAACTAAAGTGGGAAAGTTTAATGCTATAATACCAGAAATAACTGGTGCAGCATATATTACAGGATTTAATCAATATGTAATAGATGATAAAGACCCTGTGAAGCATGGATTCAACATCTAAATTCCTGCATTATTTGTAGTAAAATTAACAAAGATTAAAAATAGGAGGTATAGGATGGTTACAGCTATTTTAGGAGCATTAGGGGCATTTGCAGCATGGTTTTCAGTTATATTTGTGAAAGATATTGCAACTCATAAAGGTCAACTTGAGGATAATTCTTGGACAAAGGTCTTTGGAATTGGATTTTTAACTAACTTTTTAGATACATTAGGAATAGGATCCTTCGCACCAACAACAGCATTATTAAGAGGTTTTAAACAAGTTAAAGATAGAGTAATTCCTGGAACATTAAATGTATCTTGTACATTACCAGTTATTGCAGAAGCATTTATATTTATTACTGTTATTAATGTGGATATAATAACTTTAATTTCAATGCTTTCAGCAGCAACAATAGGTGCATGGGTTGGAGCTGGAGTAGTATCAAAACTTCCAGAGAAAAATGTTCAAATTGTAATGGGAGTTGCATTACTTATAACAGCATTTTTAATGGCAGCAGGTCAGCTTGGCTGGATGCCAGGGGGTGGTTCAGCATTAAATGAGTCTTTTGATGGAGTAAAAAATAATTTAATATATGAATCTATGAATATAGATGGAAAAATATTAGGTGTTCCAATTGGAGTTACAGGAATAAAACTAGTAATAGCGGTATTTGTTAACTTTATATTAGGAGCTCTTATGACTGCAGGTATAGGATTATATGCACCATGTATGGCACTTGTATATTTATTAGGAATGTCTCCAAGAGTTGCTTTTCCAATAATGATGGGTTCTTGTTCATTCTTAATGCCTGTTGCTTCTATGAAATTTGTTAAAGAAGGAGCATATAATAGAAGAGCTGCTATAGGAATTACTATTGGTGGTTTAATGGGAGTATTTATTGCAGCTTATATAGTTAAATCTTTACCACTTACTATATTAACTTATTTAGTAATAGCAGTTATATTATATACTTCAATTACGATGTTAATAGCAGCATTTAAAAGTAAAGAAAAAAATGTTAATCTAGAGTTAGAATAAATAATAAGGTAATTTAAATTATCTAAAAAAACATTTAATAAACAATTGTTTATTAAATGTTTTTTTTAGATAAAATTGATATTTAGTAGACAAAAATATAAATGAATAATATAATTTAAATATGTATTTATTGGGATTTAAAGGAGGTGATATAATTGACTCATATAGGCAAAAACATAAAGAAACTCAGAAAATCAAATAATATGACATTACAAGAATTAAGTGAAAAAACAAATTTATCTATAGGGTTTTTATCTCAATTTGAAAGAGGATTAACTTCTATAGCACTAGATTCTTTAGAAGATATATCAAAGGCTTTGGAAGTAGATATTTCTCATTTTATAGTTAAACCAAAAGTGAAGGAATCATGTATATTAAAAAGTTTCGAACAAGAAGTAGATAAGATTATTAGCAATAAGTTTATTAAATATAATTTAAGTAATGTTTCAGATGATAAAAAAATATTACCTAAAAAAGTAGATATATTACCTATAGAAAATAAAGAAGATATAAAAGAACATAGTCATAAAGGAGAAGAGTTTATTTATGTATTAGAGGGCACTCTTACTCTTTTGCTAGATTCAAAGAAATTTCAACTTTATCCTGGTGATAGTGCACATTATAGTTCGAGAAAGCTACATAATTTGGGTAATTATACTAATAAAGTTGTCAAAATCTTAGTCATTACTACTAATGATGAAGATAATTAAAAAACTTAATTATAATTACTGAGCCAAGTTTTAATAAATTAATAATTGAAAATCTAACTAAAAATATATTAAGCTTTTTTTATGATTTTCAATTATTAAAATTATATAATGGATTATAATTTTAATTTATCAATTGTATATTGGGAAATAAATTTCTGGGTATTATTATGATATAATAAATACAAAGATTACATATAATTTCATGAAAGGGGTGTAGAATATGGAAAAGAAACTTTATAAATCAAGTACAGATAAGATAATTGATGGAGTATGTGGAGGAATTGCTGATTATTTTGAAATTGATTCATCTATTGTACGTTTAGTCTGGGCGCTTACTATTTTTATTGGTGGCACTGGTGTTTTTCTATATATTATAGCTGCTATTATATTACCTCGTGATAGAGAAGTAACAGGGTATAGTAACAGTAATTATGTAGAAGGAGAACATCCAAATTACAATAGAAAAGACAATAGTAATAGTAAAAGAACCTTAGGACTTATACTTATTGGAGTAGGTATATTTCTATTTTTCAGAAGATTTTTCTATATATTTGATTTCGAATATATCTGGCCACTTATACTTGTAGGTTTAGGTATATTTTTAATATTTAAAGGAAAGAAGGGTTAATATGAAAGGCAGAAATTTAAGTTTAGGACTTATATTTATAGCTTTAGGTACTCTTTGGATACTTGGGAATATGGAGATTATAAATTTTAGTGTATTTGATATAATGAGAAGCTTTTTTAATCTTTGGCCTCTTATATTAATTATAATTGGGATAAATATAAGCATAAAAAATAATACTTTAAAGACAATATTATGGATTTTATTCATTGTAATAGTAATTGGATATAGTTTTTACATAAATGATTCGAGTTATGAAAAAAGTAGGTATGTTGAAGAAGAAGTAGTAGAAATGAATGAGGATACTATAAAAGGAAAATTAAATTTAGATTTAGGAGCTACTAAATATGATGTAGTTTCAAAAGATAATGAAAATAACCTAGCTTATATTAAATCTAATAAAAACTATCAAATTAAGGAAAGTCTAAATAACAGTAGTCAAATATTAACTATATCAAATGACCTAAGTCATAGTTTTTCTGATGATAACAAATTAAATGTTAATATTAATAATAACATCATATGGTCTATAGATATTGATACTGGTGCTTCTAATGGAGAACTAAATTTAGAGAATGTAAAGGTACAAAATTTAGATTTAGACATGGGTGCTGGAAAAATAGATGCTAAATTAGGTTCTTTAAATAATACAACTTATATTAATATAGAATCAGGAGCTTCAAAAATAGTATTAAATATACCTGAAGATGCAGGACTTAAAATAGAAATGGATGGAGCTTTAAACTCTACTAACATAGATGATTTAAATTTAGTTCAAAATGCAGATGATATATTAGTATCTCAAGATTATGCTGAAAAAGAAACTAAGTTTGATGTTAAAGTAGATATGGGAGTTGGAAGTTTCAAGATTAATAGATATTAAGAATATAACTTGCAAGGGTGATAGAATATGCTAAAAGATAAATTAAATTTGTATTTACAAGAACAAACCATTGATTTTGATTTTTTAGCTCCACCTAAATCTTTAACAACAAAATTTATGGCAAATGTTTTTGAGATGAAACGAAATACTGTAAGTCATTATCTCAATCAATTGGTTAAAGAAGAAAAGGCAATAAAGATAAATACTAGACCCGTATATTTTTTAAATAAAAAAGTTTTTGAGGAAAGTTTTTTTTTAGTATCAAAAGGTGAATTCCGGGATCTAAATGAATTAAATGATATCAGAAAAAAAGTTGAGTTTAAGACTGGAGTTTTAGAAGATATAATTGGCTACAATGGTAGTTTAAAAAAATCCATAGAACAAATTAAATCTTCTGTATTTTATCCGGGAGGATTACCTTTAATATTATGTGGTCCTACAGGTGTAGGTAAAAGCTATACTGCAAAATTAATTTATGAATATAGTGTTGAAAACAAGATACTAAGTAAAAATTCTCCATTTATAAGTTTTAACTGTGCTCAATATGCAAATAATCCTGAGTTATTATCTAGTAATTTATTTGGTTATGTAAAAGGTTCATTTACTGGTGCTGATAAAACTACTAAGGGAATGATAGATGCTGCAGATAATGGTATATTGTTTTTAGATGAAGTACATCGTTTGAATGAGGAAGGTCAAGAAAAATTATTTACTTTTCTTGACCAAGGTGTTTTTAGAAGGATGGGTGAATATGACGGATGGCATAGTGCAAATGTTAGGATAATATTTGCAACAACTTTAGAATTAGAAGAAAATTTTTTAAAAACATTTTTAAGACGTATTCCTATACAAATCAATATTCCAAATTTAGAAGATAGAGGAGAAAGAGAAAAAAAAGAGTTTATATATAAATTTTTAATTGATGAATCAATTAAAATAAATTTACCTATTAAAATAAGTAGTAAAGCATTAGATTTGCTTTATAATTATAAATATAATGGTAATTTAGGAGATCTAAAAAATACAATTAAATATTTAGTAGCTTCATCTTTTTCAAAAAATACTGATTTAAATTATGTAAATATATGTTTGTATAATTTACCTGAGAAAATTTTAAAAGAAAGCACTAAAAATATTGAAAATAAATTCAAACAAAATAAGCAAATCACCATTTATCCAAACTCCAAATTAAAAAAAATATTTAAATCTTATGTAACTGAGTCAGAATATATAAGAAAAACTTATAAAAATATTATAGATTTATTTATAAAAAATAACAAAAATAAATATGGGTGTCAAAAATTAGAACAAGATATATTTAATGAGATTGTTATATTATTTGATAATTTTTTATTTAATACAGAAAAAAATACTAGTGCCATGTTAAAATTAATAACTGTAAATATTCAAGAAATTATACATCGTTTAGAATATACTAATAATATTAAATTTAATGGAAATAGTGTTTATGCAATAGCTCATCTTCTTTTTTATAAAGGTAACTCTATTTTTGAATGGTCAGATTTAGAATTTAAAATTATAAAGGGAATATATAAATTCATATCACAAAATTATAGTAAAGAGCAATCTTTAGTTAAACAATTTATTAAATTATTAGCCAATAAATTAGATGTTTACATGGATGATATGGATGAGATTATATTGACTTTTTATCTTAGAAGTTTATCTATTGAGCCTGTAGATAAAGAACAAGTAAGAGCAATTATTTTAGCTCATGGATATGCTACTGCAAGTAGTATTGCAAATGTTGCTAATAGATTGATGAAGAGAAATATTTTTGAAGCTTTTGATATGCCTTTAGATATATCTGTAGATGAAATTATTAAACGCGTGTTAGAATATATAGAATATACAGATGTTTCAAAGGGACTTATTATCTTAGTAGATATGGGTTCTCTCAGAGATGTATATTCTAAATTAACTAAGGGGAATAGCGGTCCAATAGCAATTATAAATAATGTTTCAACACAGATGGCATTAATAATAGGTGACAATATTATAAAAGGAGAATTTTTAGAGGAGATAGTAGAAAAAATTAAAATAGCCAATAAGACTGATTACAGAATTATATACCCTAAAAAAATAAAACAAAGAGCAATAATTACAACTTGTTTAAGTGGTATGGGAACTGCTATTCAGATACAAAAGTTACTTGTCAATAGTATACCTTCGGATTTAGATATAAAAATTTTATCATATGATTATAATAAATTAAAGGAATTCGGATTTAATGATCCTATATTCCATATGTATGATGTTATCAATATAATAGGAACTAATGATCCAGGCATCAAAGAAGTTGATTATATTCCATTAGAAGATTTAATATCAGGACAAGGAGAAAAAAAAATAAGAAGAATTTTTGGCTCTCTTTTAGATAATTTAAAAATAAAAGAAATTAATAATAATCTTTTAAAGAACTTTTCACTAGAGCAAGTTATAAAAACAATAACAATATTAGATACAGATAAAATTTTAAATTATGTAGAAGAGTTTGTTAGTAGACTAGAACTTTTAATGAATACACGTCTTACTAATGACAAAAAAGTGGCCTTATATATTCATACTAGTTGTCTTGTTGAAAGATTAATAAGACAAAGTCCGATTGATTCATATAATGACATTGAAAAATTTAAAGAGTGTCAAAAAAATACTATAAAAAATATAAAAGAGGCATTTAGTGTCATAGAATCAGTTTATAATGTCAAAATTAATATTGCAGAAATTGGATATATATATGATTATATAATTTCATAGACATATATAATGGCTAAAATTCAACTAAATACTTAATCTTAATAGAACATGCTATATTTATGGCATGTTTTTTGCTTTATATAATAATAAGAAAAAGATGATGGTAAGGAGGTTAGATATGAGACGATATTTATTAGCATCCCATGGTAAGTTGTCTGAAGGCATACTAGATTCTGTAGAAATGATTATAGGAAAACAATATAAAATATCTACAATTAGTGCTTATAAAAATGAAGAAGATGATTTAAATATACAATTAAGGAATATGGTTTTAAATATAGGAAAAAATGATGAATTAATTATTATTAGTGATATATTTGGAGGAAGTGTGAATAATGAGTGTATGAAATTACTAAATGACCATAGGGTCCATTTAGTGTCAGGACTTAATTTACCATTGGTAATCGAATTATTAACTTCAGATGATTGTGAAATTAGTACTGAAGATTTAATAAAAAAATCATTAGAAAATTCTAAAAAGTTAATATTGTATTGTAATAGTATTATTAATAAAGAAGTAGTAGACGAAGAATTTTAAGAAAGGGGGAAATTTTGAGTGATTAAATTATTACGTGTAGATCATAGACTTTTACATGGACAAGTTGCATTTTCATGGACTCAATCTTTAGGCGTAGATAGTATTCTAATTGCTAATGATGATGTTCCTAATAATGAGTTAAGAAAAACTACAATTAAACTTGCAAAGCCTCAAGGAGTAAAGCTTGTAATCAAAAATATTGAAGATTCTATAAAAGCTATTAAAAGTGGAGTAACTGATAAATATAAGTTATTTATAGTAGTAGAATCTGTAGCAGATGCAGAGAAATTAATTTCTGAATGCCATAAGATAAAACAAGTTAATCTAGGTGGAATAAAGGCAAGAGAAGGTACAAGAAATATATCTAAAGCTATAAATTTATTACCTCAAGAAGAAAAATCTATTAAGAGAATACTTGAAAAAGGAGTAGAAGTAGAGATACGTCAAGTACCAAGTGATAAAAAAGTTAATGCTAGTAATGTAATAAAAATATAATTAAGTATAGGAGGTTAAATGTTATGACAGCATTATTATTAGGGCTAGTTGCTTTTATAGCACAAAGTGAATATGCATTAGGAACAAGCTTAATATCAAGACCTATTGTTACAGGTTTGTTTACTGGACTTGTGATGGGAGATGTTAAAGCAGGAATTATATTAGGAGCTACATTAGAGCTTGCTTTTATTGGTTCGTTTTCAGTAGGAGCTGCTATTCCACCAGATGTTGTTACTGGAGGAATATTGGGGACAGCATTTGCTATATCTTCGGGTGGAGGTGCAGAAACAGCATTATTATTAGGATTGCCAATAGCTACTCTTGTATTAGTTTTGAAAAATATATATTTGGGGTTTGTTTTACCTATAATTGCTCATAAAGCAGATAAATATGCTGAAGAAGGCAACGCCAAGGCTGTTGGGAGGATGCATTTACTGGGTGGTTTTGGACTTTCATTGATGTTAGGTTTAATAGTTACAATCTCATACTATACAGGAAGTGATGCAATTAAACAAGTTTTAGATGCTATACCAGCACCTATTCAAACTGGACTTCAAGTGGCAACAGGTTTAATACCTGCATTAGGTTTTGCAATGCTTGCTAGACTTATAATTAATAAGCAAGTGGCACCATATTTCTTTTTAGGATTTTTAATAGTAGCTTATTTGGATATATCAATTACTGGTATAGCACTGATAGGTGGAATTCTAGCATATATAATAGTGAATATTACGTCAAAACCACAAGTAGCAGCATATGATGGAGGTGTAGATGATGAAGACTTCTAATAATGAAAATAATGTTAAAATAACAAAAAAAGATTTAAATAAGGTCTTTTGGCGTTCTTTTCTAATGGAATTTTCATGGAATTATGAAAGACAAATGAATTTAGCTTATACTTATGCTTTAATTCCTATATTAGAAAAATTATATAAGAAAAAAGAAGATTTATCTGCTGCATTAAAAAGACATTTAGAATTTTTCAATACAACGCCACATATTGTAACTATGATGCTTGGAATATCTACTGCTATGGAAGAGCAGAATTCTGAAGATGAAAATTTTGATTCAGAATCAATTAACACTGTAAAAGCATCTTTAATGGGGCCTTTAGCTGGAATTGGAGATTCATTTTTCTGGGGTACATTAAGACTTATTGCAACAGGTATAGGAACTTCACTTGCACTTAAAGGAAACATATTAGGACCTATATTATTTATATTAGTATTCAATATTCCACATATTGCTATAAGATATTTTCTTACAGGAGCAGGCTATAAGATGGGTACTGGATTTTTACAAAAGCTTCAAGCTAAAGGTACTATGTCAAAATTGACACTGGGTGCAGCAATATTAGGACTTATGGTAATAGGCGGAATGAGTGCTGCACTTATTGATATTACAATACCAGCAACTATTGGGAGTGGTGATTCTGCAACATCAATTCAGGAGATACTTGATGGAATTATGCCAAAATTATTACCTTTAGGAGCATTTGGGGTAATATACTGGTTACTTGGAAAAGAAGTTAAGGCAACTACTATACTGTTAGGTATTGCTATATTTGGTATATTAGGTTCTTGGATTGGTATTTTCGCATAATCTATTTTAGATAGGAGATGTATATGAAAGAAACAATGATGACTTATATTAATGAACAAGAATCAATATGTAATGATATTCTTAATAAATATATAGAAAATAATATTGATTTTGAAAGAATAGTAAAAGAAAAAGGCAATAAAAAATGGCTTATTATAGCTACAGGCTCAAGCTTAAATGCAGTATTAAGTTCAAAATATTATATACAAAAAATATCAGGTATTACCATAGATATAATTGAGCCTTTTACTTTTATAAACTATGAAGAATTAGATAAAGATATTGATATGGTATTAGCAATATCTCAAAGTGGCAAAAGTGCATCTACTATAGAAGCATTAAAAAAAGTTCACTATAATTATGAAAACATTACTACAGTATCTGTTACCTCAGATATTAATAGTAAAATAACGGAATATTCAGATGTAATTATTGATATAGGTTGTGGAATAGAAAAAGTTGGTTTTGTAACTAAAGGATTTACTTCTACTGTATTAACTTTGATGTTAATGGGAATTTCTGCAGCTAAAGGCTTAAATAAATTATCAGCTTCAGAAGAAAAAAAAGAAATTAGAGAGTTTAACAACTTAATAAATAAAATGCCACTGATCATTGAAAAAACTGAATACTTCTATAATAAATATAAAAATGAGCTTAATAAAATACCAAGATTTTCAATTATTGGTTATGGACCTACATTTGGTGTTGCAAAAGAAGCTGAAACAAAATTTGCTGAAACAGTGAGAGTGCCTACACAAGGATTTGAGTTAGAAGCATTTATGCATGGTCCATATTTGGAAGTAGATAATAATTATGGAATATTCTTTATCTATTCAGAAAATAATCATTCTCAGAGAGCAGAAAAACTCAAAAAATATTTTTCAGATTATACTAATTATTGTTATGAAATAAGTACTAAAGTTAATCAATATGGAAAATATATTTCATTAGATATGGATATAGATGAATATAAAAGTCCGCTTTTATTAGTAATCGTATTTCAAGTTCTATCTTATAGAATTAGTGAAGGTAGAGGAATAGACTTAAGTAAAAAGATTTTTGAAGATTTTGATAATATTTTAAAAAGTAAAATTTAATTAATTTTTAAAAAATAGGAGGACATAAATGTTAAAATTCAACAAAGAAACTTATCTAAAAAATGCTAAATTAACATATGAAACAAGAGATATAATTGAAAAAGTAGCAGATGAAATATCTGATGAAGGATATAAAAACATATTTTTTATATCCGTAGGTGGTTCAATTGCTATTATGTGGCCTATTCAGGAAATCTTGAAGCAAATTACAGATATACCTGTTTATTCTGAGCAAGCTGCTGAAGTAGTTTTGACTGGTCATAAACAATTAAGTAAAGACTCTATAGTTATAATGGCTTCTAAATCAGGAGATACAAAAGAAACTTTAGAAGCTGCTAAATGGTGTAATAAAAATGGATATCGTGTAGTTTCATTAGTAGGAACTCCTGGAGCCCCTTTAGAAAGCCTTAGTAAATGGGCTATACCAAATAAAGCTTTAAATGGTGTGGAATTTGAATATATGCAATTATTTATGCTTATATTTAAATTACTAGCTAATAGAAATGAATTTCCTAATTATGAAAAATTTGCAACACAATTAGAAGGTTTACCTAAAAACCTATTAGAGGCAAAACAAAAATTTGATCCTATAGCAGATGAAATAGCTGAAAAGTATCACGATGAACCTTATAATATTTGGGTAGGAGATGGAGAAATGTGGGGAGAAGTATATCTTTTCTCTATGTGTATATTAGAAGAGATGCAATGGGTAAGAACTAAGTCTGTATCTTCATCTGAATTCTTCCATGGAACACTTGAATTAGTGGAAAAAGGCGTTCCGGTATTTCTTGTTAAAGGTGAAGGTTATCGTAGAAAAATAGATGATAGAGTAGAAAGGTTCTGTAGGCAATATACGGATAAATTAGTTGTAATAGATACAAAAGATTATGAATTAAAAGGTATTGATGATGAATTTAGATGGATATTAGCTCCAACAATTTCAACTGCATTATTAGTAGATAGGTTAGCTCGTCACTATGAAAAACATACAGGACATGATCTTGATATTAGAAGATATTATCGTCAATTTGATTATTAGATTATAAAATAAGGGTATAAACTAAGGTTTTATTTAGTTTATACCCTTATTTTAATCAAAATTATTTGTCGAAAACTGTCTAAAAATATCATATATTGTTCTAGGGAATAATGTAGAAAATATGCGGTTTATCTTGAATAGGATGGAAAATTAATGTAAAATATTATGTAATGATTAAATACTTTAACTATGGAAGAAGGGGTAAGTTGGAAAAGAGAAGAAGAATAGCTTTATTACTTTTTGTAGATATTATTCTTATAAGTACTGCATTTTTAGTTTCATTCTATTTAAGATTTGATGCAAATATACCTTTGAATATTATGAATATATATTTAGACAATATATTTGCTATAACTTTAATTAAAATTCTTATTTTTGGATATTTCGGAATATATAGTAGTCTTTGGAGATATGCAAGTATTGATGAGCTTGTTCAAGTTGTTATGGGAGTATTTCTTGCCAATACAGGTATGATTAGTTATTTATATATAGTTGATATTCATTTTCCAAGGAGTATTTACTTGCTAGTTTTAATATTAGATATTATGTACATAGGCGGAGTAAGGTTTAGCTATAGGTTACTTAGGAAGATAAAAAATGAAAGGTTATTTAATGGAGAAAAGAGAAAACGCATAATGGTAGTAGGTGCAGGAGATGCAGGAGCTATGGTTATAAAAGAATTTAAAAACCACAGGGAACTTATGAGTGATCCAGTTGTTTTGATTGATGATAATAAATCAAAGAAAGGTAGAAAAATTCATGGTGTACCTGTTAAAGGTCAAAGGTACGATATAAAATCAGAGGCTCTAAAAAATAATATTGATGAAATAGTTATAGCTATTCCTTCATCAACTAAATCACAAATTAAAAGTATTATAGAAGAATGTAAAACAACAAAATGTAAGGTAAAAACTTTGCCAGGGATTTTTGAACTTATTGATGGTAAAGTAAGTGTAAAACAACTAAGAGAAGTGCAGATTGAAGATTTACTTGGACGTGATGAGGTTAAGCTTGACGCTGAAAAGATAAATCAGTACATAAAAGGAAAAAAAGTACTTATAACTGGTGGCGGTGGATCTATTGGTTCAGAATTATGTAGACAAATTGCAAAATATGATCCACAAGAGCTTATAATATTAGATATATATGAAAATAATGTATATGATCTTCAGAATGAACTTAAAAGAAAGTATGGTAGTAGTTTAAATTTAAATGTAAAAATAGCTTCAGTTCGTGATAGCAATAAAATAGATAATATAATAAATAATATAAAACCTAATGTAATTTTTCATGCAGCAGCTCATAAGCATGTACCATTAATGGAAGATAATCCTCATGAAGCTGTAAAAAACAATGTTTTTGGAACTTTTAATATTGCAAAGGCGGCATCTAAATTTGGTATAGAAAAATTTGTAATGATTTCTACTGATAAAGCAGTAAATCCTACAAATATAATGGGAGCTACAAAAAGACTTTGTGAAATGATAGTTCAAGCTATTAATAAAAAGAGTAAAACTGAATTTGTAGCTGTAAGATTTGGTAATGTTCTTGGAAGTAATGGTAGTGTTATACCACTTTTTAAAAGACAAATTGCAGAAGGTGGACCTGTAACTGTAACGCATAAGGATGTTATAAGATATTTTATGACTATACCAGAAGCAAGTCAATTGGTGCTTCAAGCTGGTGCTATGGCAAAAGGTGGAGAAATATTTGTACTTGATATGGGGGAACCTGTTAAAATTATGGATTTAGCAAAAGATTTGATAACTTTATCTGGACTTGAAGTAGGTAAAGATATTGAGATTGATGTAGTGGGTCTTCGTCCTGGTGAAAAATTATTTGAAGAATTACTTATGGATGAAGAAGGGCTAACATCTACAGAACATAATAAAATTCATGTTGGAAGACCTCTTTTTACTGATTATAATATATTAATAAAGAAATTAGATAAACTTGAAGATATAATGCATAATGGAACTGAATCTGATGTAAAAAAAGCAGTAGCAGAACTTGTTCCTACTTATAAAAAGCCAGAAGAAATAAATAATGTAAGAGAGTTTAAAGGATTAAAGAAAACGGCACTTTCTTTAAATTAGAACGAAGAAAGTGCAATTAGCGTTATACCAATAATTATTGGTACTATTAAAATAGATGATATTATGATAAGATTTGTTTTTTCTTCGTTTGTTAGAATATCAGAAGCTTCATAATATCCGTTTCTTTTTTTTCTTTTATGTATCTTTTTAAGAGTAGATTTTATATTTGACAATTTTTTCACCTCAGATAAAATACTATCAACAATAAAGATGAAATTAAATAGGTCCAAGGTCATAATATTCAATATGTAATTGAATATGATTTTAGTTAATTATATAATTAGTGTGAGAATAAAAAGGGACAAAATGTATGGAGGTAAATAGATGGAAGAAATTGAATTAAGGGAACTGTTTTTTATTGTATGGAAAAAGAAATGGCTTATAGTTTTAATAACACTTATAAGTATAATAGCAAGTGCCATTATAAGCTTTTTTATATTACCTAGTGAATATGAAACCTATACTACACTTATGGTAGGAAAATCTAAAGAATATTCAGGAATGAATCAAGGAATAGAATATAATGATGTGCTTTTAAACAAGCAGCTTGTGTCTACTTATGGTGAGTTAGCAAAGAGTAGAGCAGTTGGACAAAAGGTTATAGAAGATTTGGATTTAGATATGAGTCATGGAGCTTTTAGTGAAAAAGTGAATGTAAGTCTTGTAAATGATACTGAAATTATAAAAATAGTAGTAAGTCATAAAGATCCTGAAGAAACTGCTATAATAGCAAATAAAACAGCAGAAGTTTTCATGGAAGAAGTTAAAGAAAAAATGAAGATTGATAATGTTCAAGTTATAGATAAGGCTCTTGTACCAGAAGGACCAGTAAGTCCAAAGCCTATGTTAAATATAGCAATAGCAGCTGTACTTGGAATAATGATTTCTGTATTTATTATATTTATTTTAGAATATCTAGATAATACTATAAAAACACCAAATGATGTAGAAAAGCATCTTGGTCTTCCTGTTATAGGAATGATACCAAAAACAGCGGATAAATAGGAGGCAAAAATGAGTAGATATAAAATAGTAACACATTATGATCCAAAATCTCCTATAGCAGAGGCATATAGGACGCTTAGAACAAATATACAGTTTTCAAATTTTGATAAAAAATTAAAATCAATTGTAGTTACAAGTGCAGGACCTGGTGAAGGAAAAAGTACTACAGCTGTAAATTTAGCTGTATCTATGGCTCAAGATAATAAAGCTATACTTTTAATAGATTGTGATTTTAGAAAGCCTCAAATGCATAAATACTTTGCTACATCAAATAGGGCAGGAGTTACAAATATAATAGCTGAAGGAATGGAACAAGACTTAGCTTCAACTCATATAAAAGATTTTAAATTGGATGTATTACCATCTGGACCTATACCACCAAATCCCTCTGAACTTTTAGGTTCAAATAGAATGAAAGAATTTATAGAATCTATGGAAAATATATATGATATGGTTATAATAGATGCACCTCCTGTAGGAGTAGTAACAGATGCTTCTATAATATCTACATATGTTGGTGGCGTAATACTGGTTTGCGGTTCAGGACAAGCTCATATTGAAGCATCAAAGCATGCAAAAGAGCTTATAACTAAAGTAGGAGGGAATATATTAGGAGTAGTATTAAATAAAATTCCTATGAACGAAGGTAGATATGCTGCATATAGTTATCAATCATATTATGGAGATTCAAAATGATAGATATTCATAGTCATATACTTCCATTTGTGGATGATGGTGCAAAAGACATGGAAACTTCTATAGAAATGGCAAAAATAGCAGCTGAAGAAGGTATAAAGTATATATTTGCAACATCTCATTATATTGAGAATGAAGGATATAATGATAAGAAATCCAATAAAGAAATATTAGATAAATTAAACAAAGAGATTTCACAAAGAAATATTGATATAAAAGTCTTACTTGGTCATGAAGTATATATATCACCAAATATAATAGATTTAATTGAAGATGAAAAAATATCACTATTAGGCAATAGTAGCTATTTACTTATGGAACTGCCTATGGCTCAAATTCCTATATATTTAGAAGATATAATATATGAATTAAAACTAAAGGGAATCACCCCTATAATTGCTCATCCTGAAAGATACAGAGAGGTTAAGGAAAATCCTAATATACTTAGAAGGTTTATAGAATTAGGTGCTCTTATGCAGGTTAATTTAGGCTCACTAATAGGATATTATGGTGAAAATATTGCTAAGACTTCAAAGATATTAGTAAGTCATAATATGATTCATTTTGTAGGAACTGATTCCCATTCTTTAAATAGAAGACCACCTAGAGCAAAACAGGCAATAAAAGTATTAAATAAAATATTACCTAAAGAAAAGGTAATAGATTTAATAGAGAATAATCCTATGAAGATAGTTAATAATATAGAGATAGAAGCTAATGAGACAATGGAATATAAAGAAAAAAAAGGTTTTAAGAGTATACTTAAAAATATGTTTAAAAAATAATATCCTTAAACCTCAAGATATGGAATAAATAACGGTTGTTTTTAGTAATATAATGATATAAACTATTATTAGTACCAAGTCTTAATATGGAGTGATAATATGTTAGATAATATGGAAATACAAAAAATAATTCCTCATAGATATCCTTTTTTACTTGTGGATAAGATAGTAGAATTAGAAGAAGGAAAAAAAGCTATAGGTATAAAAAATGTAACAATAAATGAACCTTTTTTTCAGGGGCATTTTCCAAATAATCCACTTATGCCAGGGGTTTTAATAGTCGAAGCTATGGCACAAGTAGGAGCAGTTGCTGTCATGACCCTTAAAGAGAATAAAGATAAGTTGGCAGTTTTTACTGGTATAGATAAGATTAGATTTAAAAGACAAGTTAGACCAGGAGATACTTTAAAAATGGAAGTGGAACTGATTACTATGAAAAGAGGAATAGGCAAAGCGAATGCTGTAGCAAAGGTAGAGGGAGAGATAGCTTGTAAAGGAACATTAATGTTTGGAATAATTGATAATTAATATTTAAAAAGACAGACTTTGTTCTGTCTTTTTTTAATATTAATTATATGATATATTTAGTATGGGGAGAATACAAATTGTGATATATATCGACAGAAAATTATAAGTAGTAAAGGGGGGACTTTATGGATGTCATTAATTTCGATGATTTTAAAAATATCATTAAAAGATATCTAGTTATAACTATACCTGTAATAATTATTTTTATTTTTATGATTAATTATAATGAAAATAAAAGTTCAGAAGACACAAAGCAATATATAATAAATGAACAGATACAAAAATCAAATATAATGAATTTTTTTATAAATGATATGTTTAGTGAAATGCATGAAGATTTGATGTTGATCAAAAACTCTGATGAAATACATACTTACATAAATGATGATATTAAAAATTTAGATATTGTAGAGAAGATGTTCATAAGGGCAACTAATAATAAAAATAAAATAGAAAAAATAAGATTTTTAAATGATACAGGCGATGAAATTATAAGAGTTGATAATGAAAATAATAAATCAAAACTAATAGAAAAAGATAAGTTAGAGAATAAAATTAATAGTTACTACTATATAAATACTAAAAATCTTAGAGATGGTGAAATATATATTTCAAAAATGGATTTAAAAATGAAAGGTGAGAAATTACAAATACCCTATACACCATTAATAAGAATATCTACACCTGTATTTACTAATGATGGCAAATATAAAGGGATTCTAGTTATAAGTTATGATGCAAGAGAAATAATAGATGTATTTGAAAAGTATTTTGATCAGAAACAATTTAGTTTTGTGGATTATTCACTTTTAAATTCAGAGGGATATTACTTACATAATAAAGATAATAATAAAACTTTTGGATTTATGTATGATACTAGAAAACAATATAATTTATCAACTCAGAATTTGGCTTTGTGGAATCAAATAAATTCAAAAGATGAAGGTATATATGAAACTGATGATATGGTTTATTATTTTATGAAACTAGATAAATTTTCATCAATGAATAAAAATACTAATGAAAATTATTGGATAGCTATTTCATCATTTAATATAAATGATTTTAATATAGTAAAGGATAATATTATATTTGGAATGAATAGTGGTCAAATATGGATGATGATTCTTTTAATAGTATTATTTTTGTTCATAATAACATTAGTTTATTTTTCTAAGAAAAATAAAGAACAGTTAAATATAACTGAATATATTGCTAAGAATACAAATGATGCGGTAATAATAACTGATAGTAATAATACAATTACATATGTAAATAAATCATATGAAAAAATAACAGGTTATAGCAAAGAAGAAGTGATTGGATTTACTCCTGGTAATTTTAAATCAGGTAGCCAAACCAATGAGTTTTATAAAGATATGTGGAAAAGTATAAATAGAAAAAATTATTGGAGAGGTGAATTGTGGGATAAAAGAAAAGATGGAATACTTTATCCTAAAGATCTATCTATATATAAAATAAAGAATAAATTTAAAAAAGATGATTTGAAATATATAGGTATTTTTACAGATTTAACTGAATTAAAAAAAGAACAAGAATATATAGATAAATTGAAAGATTATAATATAGATACAAATTTACCAAATGAAAATTTATTATTCAAATTGATAGATAGTAGTATTTATAGGAATAAGGATAAATTTTTTGTTATATACTTTTCTATTGAAAATTATAATAGCATAGTATTAAATTCAGAGGATAATTTAAAGTATATTTTAGATATATTAATAAAGAGAATAAATACTATATTAGATAAAAAAGATTTTATCGCACATATATCTAAAAATAAATTTGTTATTGGAATATCTTCATTAAAGTCAAAGGAAGAAATTGATAATTTCATAAAAAAACTTATAAGTATAAGTAAATTATCTTACTTTGTAAAAGAAAAAGAGTTATATTTCGATTTAAAAGTAGGAATATCTTGTTACCCTAATGATGGTAAAAATGCAAATGAGCTTATAATAAATTCTAATATAGCTTTAGACAAAGCAATTGAAACTCAAGGAAAATATTATTTATATTTTGATAAGGAACTTAAGGAAGATATCCAAAATGAATATGATATAAAATTAATGTTAAATAAAGCTATAATATATGGAGAATTTAGTATTAATTATCAACCACAAGTGAACTCTAAAACAGGTGATGTTATAGGAGCTGAAGCACTTTTAAGATGGAATACTAAAAAGTTAGGACCTATTTCTCCAGCAGTATTTATACCAATAGCTGAAAGAACTGGTCAAATTGTTGAAATAGGATATTGGGTAATAGAAAGAGTGTTTAAGGATTATGAGTCATTGAAAGAGAAAATAGGGAAAAATTTTAGAATTTCAATTAATATTTCAGCAATGCAATTTAATGATGAAAATTTCTTAAGAAGAATCAAAGAATCTATAGAAAAAAATAAGATTAATACAAGTTATTTTGAATTGGAAATTACAGAATCCCTATTGCTATCAGGCTTAAAACAAGTAAATGAAAAATTAAATGAACTTAGAAAATTAGGATTTACAATAGCAATTGATGATTTTGGAACTGGTTATTCTTCTCTATCTTATATAAAGCAATTAAATATTAACAAATTAAAAATAGACAGGACTTTTATAAAAGACTATCCTAATAATGATGATGGAGAAATAGCAGATATAATTACTAATATTTCATATAAGTTAAAATTAGATGTAATAGCAGAAGGTGTAGAGACAGAAGAACAAATAGAATATTTGAAAAGAAAAGGTTGTTATTTGATTCAAGGATATTACTATAGTAAGCCCCTTGCAAAAGATGAGTTTTTAGAGTATTTACCTCTAACTTGATTAATTAAATTTAGTGTTAATTTTATTCTTTTGTGATATTATAAATTTTAGAACTAAAGTTTAAGGAGAGAATAAAAATGAAAAACATAGTACAATCAATAGATAGAGCTTTATCTATACTTGAAGTTTTATCTGATTATGAAGGAGGGCTGGGTCTTACAGAAATAAGTACAAAGATTGATTTACATAAAAGCACAGTATACAGATTGTTATCAACACTTATATATAAAGGATATGTAAAGCAAGATAAAAATAATAATAAATATAAAATTACATTTAAATTATTTGAATTAGGAAATAAAGCTGTAGAAAATATAGATATTTTAAGTGTTGCAAGACCTTTTATTGAGCAACTTATGGAACAAGTAAATGAGGTAGTACATTTAGTACTTTTAGAAAATCAAGATATAATCTACATAGATAAAGTAGAGTCTTATAATACAATAAGAATGCATTCAAATATTGGTAAAAGAAGTCCTGCATATTCTACATCTGTAGGTAAAGCTATTATGGCTTTCTTACCTGAACAAAAATCAGATGAAATATGGGAAAATAGTAATATAGAAAAACATACTGAAAAAACTATTACAGATTACCATAAATTTAAGGAAGAATTAGAGACAATAAGAAAAAAATATTATGCTATTGATGATGAGGAAAATGAGTTAGGAGTAAGATGTATAGGTGCCCCCATATTTAATCATAAAAAGGAACCAATTGCAGCTATAAGTATTTCAGGACCTATTTCAAGAGTTACAAGAGAAAAGGTAGAAAAAATAGCACAAGATGTAATGAAATATTCTAAAATGATTTCAGAGGAATTAGGTTATAGAGAATAAAGAGCAAAAGTATCCCATTAGATACTTTTGCTCTTTATTATTTATAACTACTAAGATTTTAAATTTAAAATATAGAGTAAAAAAGAGCAAAAGAGAGTAAAAAGAATATAAATTAATGTAATCAATAAATACTAATATTTTTGAGTTTTGCTATGCAAAACAAAGTTTTGTATAATGAAACTAAGGTTTACAAAGTGAAACGATAGGGGTGTAGATATGATAGAAAAATATAATACATTAAATAGAATTTCAGAAGTTGGAGTTGTAGCTGTAGTTAGAGCTGAAAACTCTGAAAAAGCAGAAAAAATAGCAAAAGCTTGTATTGATGGAGGAATTCCTGCAATAGAAATTACTTTTACTGTACCAGGTGCAGATAAAGTAATAGAAAGCTTAGATAATAAATTTAGTAACGAAGAATTAATAGTAGGAGCAGGAACAGTTCTAGATAGTGAAACAGCTAGAATTGCAATACTTGCTGGAGCAAAATACATAGTTAGCCCATCATTTGATTTGGATACAGCAAAATTATGTAATAGATATCAAGTTCCATATATGCCAGGTTGCATGACAATTACTGAAATGGTAAAAGCAATGGAAGCTGGGGCAGATATAATAAAGGTTTTCCCAGGTAGTGCATTTGGACCAAGTTTTATAAAAGCAGTAAAAGGACCTATACCTCAAGCAGTACTTATGCCAACTGGTGGAGTTGATTTAAATAATGCTGGTGAGTGGATTAAAAATGGATGTGTAGCTATAGGTGTTGGAAGCAAATTAACAGGTGGAGCTAAAACAGGAAATTATGAAAAGGTAACAGAAACGGCAAGAAAATTTGTTGAAGAAGTAAAAAAAGCTAGAAAGTAGGAGGTAAAGTTATGAATAAAAAAGTAGTTACTATGGGAGAAATAATGTTAAGATTATCAACTCCAGGATATAAAAGATTTGTTCAATCAGAAAGTTTTGATGTAACGTATGGTGGAGGAGAAGCAAATGTAGCAGTATCTCTGGCTAATTATGGACTAGATCCATATTTTGTATCTAAATTACCAAATAATCCAATTGGACAAAGTGCAGTAAATCATTTGAGGAGATTTGGAGTAAATACTGATTATATATCACGTGGTGGAGATAGAGTTGGTATATATTATTTAGAAGCAGGAGCATCTATGAGGCCGTCAAAAGTAGTATATGATAGAGCAAATTCTGCTATAGCAGAAGCTACAATTGAAGATTTTGATTTTGATGAGATATTTAAAGATGCTGAATGGTTCCATTTTAGTGGAATAACACCTGCATTAAGTAAAGAATCAGCTAAACTTACAGAAGCTGCATTAAAGGCTGCTAAAAAACATAATGTAACAGTAAGTGTAGACTTAAATTACCGTAAAAAACTTTGGACAGAAGAAGAAGCAAAAGAAACTATGACAAAACTTATGGAATATGTTGATGTATGTATAGGTAATGAAGAGGATGCTGAAAAGACATTAGGATTTAAACCAGGTGAAACAGATGTAACAAAAGGTGAGTTAGAGCTTGAAGGATACAAAAGTATATTTAAGCAAATGAAAGAGAAGTTTGGATTTAAATATGTGGTTTCAACCTTAAGAGAAAGTTATTCTGCATCAGATAATGGATGGTCAGCACTCATATATGATGGAGAAGAGTTCTATAGATCAAGAAAATATGATGTAAGAATAGTTGATAGAGTAGGTGGAGGAGATTCATTTGCTGGTGGACTTATTTATAGTTTAATTACTGGTAAAGAATTTAAAGATGCTTTAGAATTTGCAGTAGCAGCATCTTCTATGAAACATACTATATCAGGTGATTTTAACCTAGTAACTGTAGACGAAGTAGAAACACTTGTAGGTGGAGATGCATCAGGAAGAGTACAAAGATAAATATAAATTAAGCATTCAATTTAATATCCTTATTATATATGGAGCAGATTAATCTGCTCCTAATTTTATATTAAATTGTAAATAAAAATCCAATTATGGGCTCAAAAATTGTTTTGAAATGATTATGTGATACAAAGTGTAAATTAGGTATTAATTATTTTTCTGAAAATTTTTCTCAATATCTTCAATGATAGTTGTTAATGTTTCCTTTGCATATTCTGTATTATTAGAATGGGCATCACAAAAAGGGAACACATACTTTCCTAAACATGTAGCCAATGATGACTCGCAAAATTTTTCAAATTGAGTTTTAATTAATTCTGTATTGTTATTTTGGGGACCTTGACAAGAAACAATCAGTCCAACTGGCTTATTTTCTAAAAAAGATAATACTTTCATTTTATCTACAGATTTATTTTCTCCACAAACAAACTTAAAAAGAGCAACATGTCTATCCATAAATACCTTAAGCTGACCTGAATAAGAATGACCATATAATGGTGTTCCATAAAGGATAATATCTGCTTTAATCAAGTGGTTTAGTAACATAATTGTATCATCTTTTTGAACACACCCAATCTTGTCAAATATTCTCTGACATTGAGAACAACCTAAACAACCATTAATGTTGTAGTCCGTTAAATATAAGATATCCATCTCGTGGGTTTTTGAAATACATTTTTGTATAGTATTTAATATATTTGCTGTATTTCCATTTTTTCTAGGGCTTCCTGATATGCTAACTATTTTCATAACTTAATCTCCTTTCATAGACATTTGAGTCTAATAATAGTATAATGTGTAGTGTAACCCAACAGTCAATAAGGAGTTTAGTACTATGGAAAAAAATAAACTGTATTTAACAACTGGAGAGTTTGCAAAGTTATGTAATACAAGTAAGCATACCCTTTTTCACTATTATAACATTGGCTTATTTTCTCCACACTACACAGATAAAAAAGGATATCGTTATTATAATATTCTTCAATATGACACATTCCTTACAATCAGACAGCTCAAGACAATAGGCATGTCCTTAACTGAAATAAAAGGGTATCTGTCAGAACGCTCTCCTCAAAAAATGCTCGAATTGTATAATAATCAAGAAGAACTGTTAAATATTCAGATTAACAGTTTAAAAATTATAAAACAACGAATACATTCTAAGAGAAGAAATATTGAACAAGCTTTATTGTGTGGAAATGATTTTTTGATTGAATCAGTAAAAGAGGAATACTTATTTTGTTCAGACGAAATATTTAATATAAATGATTTTGAAATGACCTATGTGTTTGGAAATCTAATTAAAACTTCAGCAGAAAAGCTATTACCTAATATTTATGGAATGATTAGTAAGACTGACAATGCTGTAAAAGATATTGTACCACTTAGATTTTATATTCATACAACATTAAAAAGCGATAATAGCATGATAGTAAAACCTTCTGGAAAATATCTTACGACGTTTCACACTGGTGATTATAGCACTTTGCAAACAACATATAAAAAAGTTCTTTCATATGCGGAGAAGCATAATATTATTTTATATGAATGGTTTTATACTGAAACTATAATTGGAGATTGGGCAGTTTGTTCGCCACAAGAATATATTATCAAAGTGTCTATTCAGATAAATGAAAATATTTAGTGACTTTACACAGAAAAGAAAAAGCCTTATATGTTCTGTATCAGATTAATTTGCTCCTAATTTTATGTTAAATTTATATATCAAAAGCTAGAGAGTTACTCTCTAGCTTTTGATATATTTTTCATATACTTTCTTAAACTATCTAAACCTTCATCTATTTTACGTATTATTTCACTACCTATTATTACACCATTAGCACCTTTAGATAGAACTTCTTTTATTTGATTATCACTATATATTCCAAATCCAATTTGAATAGGAATATCTGATATTTCCCTTATATTTTTCATTGTTTGAATATATCCTTGTGGAAGATCTCCTTTAGTACCTGTAGTTCCTACTCCGCTCATAACATATGCAAAGCAATTTGTAATAGATAATTTATCCTTTATTTGTTCTTTATTCATTTTTTCATTGAAAATCTGAACAGTTTTTACATTATCTAATTGTAATGACTCATCAGGAGCTAATATTGCATCATATAAATTAGTTTTATTTAATAAATTATATTTTTCTATACCATCTTTATAACTCATTATTAATATTGGAAGATCAGGATAAAGGGATTTTATTTTCTTTAAATATATATCTAATACTTTTTCATTGAATCCTTTTTCTAGTGAAACTTTATGTGTGTTTGATACTGTATTACCATCTAAAGATGGGTTTTCTACTGGTATTCCTAATTCTAAAATATCCATACCTTCTTTTACCATGATATCTAAAGACTTAAAAAATGTATCTTTATCTGGGTAACCTACTGTAAGGTATAGGGTTAATAAATTTTTTTTAGAATACATTTAATATCCACCCTATTATTGGACCAAAGAAGGTATAGTCTGTTTCTGATAATACTCTCATAAGCGGTTCATAATCACCTATATAAGGAAGCAGTAGGGCTTGTCCCCATATTAGTATTAAACCATTTATAAATGAGCCTATTATAGCTCCACGTCTACCACCAGTAGAGTTACCAAATATTGCTGTTACAGCACCAGTAAAGAATGTAGGAATAAGTGCTGGGAATACAATAACAGGATATTTAATAGCACCAAGTATAGCCATACCTATTAAACTTGCTATAAGACTTGTAATAAATCCAACAATTACTGATGTAGGATGATTTGGAAATAATAGCGGAATATCAAGTCCAGGTACTGCATTTGGAACTAGTTTATCAGAAATACCATGGAATGCTGGTACTATTTCTGATAGCATCATACGTACACCTGTTATAATAACTGTAATCCATAATCCAAACATTAAACCATTTAATATAGAGAATACAACTATATCTTTTCCTTCACTTACATTTTCAGTTACAAAGCTTGGACCAGCTATAAGTGATATTATAAGGAATATAAGAGTCATTATTACACTTAAAGCTATTGTAGTTTCTCTTAAGAAGGATAAATACTTAGGTAATTTTATATCTTCTAAATTCTTATCTTTATTACCTACTAATTTACCAACTTTTGCAGATATAAAGCAGCCTATTGAACTAGAATGTCCTATAGTGAATCCTTCTGCTCCAGGAATATTTTTCATTAATGGATAAATATAAGCACATGTAAGTGTCAAATATAATCCTAATAATATTGAACCTATAATTACAACCCATAATGTAGATAAATTAGTTCCTACTGATAACAATGCAGCAATAAGTCCCGCATAGAAAAAGGAAACGTGAGCTGATAAATGTATAAATTTAAATCGAGTAAATCTTGCTAATAGTACATTAAATAAAAATCCAAATGCAAATATAAGTGTTGCAGAAGCACCAAATGCTGCCATACTAGCTCCTACTGCGTTATTTATATCTGCAATACTTGCTTCCATACCAAAAATATTTTGTAACATAGGTTGTATTGGAAGTAGAGTCATACCCATACTTTGAGCTCCAGTAGTTATAAGTAAAAAGCCTACCATGGTTTTTACTGTTCCTGCAACTATTTCACTAAAACTTTTCTTTTGAACTAATAGTCCAATTAATGCAACTAACCCTATTAAAAAAGCAGGTTCACTTAATACATTAGAAACAAGGTATAAAAACATATCTTTCATTTTTATTTCCTCCTTTTATATTTAGTTATTTATTTTTTCAACTGCTGCTAGTAATTCTGTTTTTAGATATTCTTTATCTGTTAGATTGTCTATTTTTACTACTTGTGCATTAGTATTTCTTAATACATCTGCAAAATCTGATGTTGTAACTATAATGTCTGCTGAATTAGGGTCAATAGATCCTATATCTGTTGCATCTACTTTTGCATCTAATTTTTCATTTTTAATTATTTGTTGTGTATAAACTTTTAACATCATACTACTTCCTACACCTGCTCCACATACTGTTAATATTTTCAACATAATTATCTCTCCTTTAATTTTTATTTAAAAGTTCATAAATTTCTTCTGATGAATCACTAGAAAGAATTTTATTTAACAATTCTTGATTGCCTAATACATCCATTAACTCTGCTAAAGATGATATATGAGATTTATTATCTTTAGCTGCTAGAGCTATAACAAGAGTTACGGGATCATTTTTTTCATGTCCAAAATTTATTCCTTTTTCTAAAGTTATAAGTGACATACCTGTTTTATTCACACCATCTTCAGGTCTTGAATGAGGCATTGCAATTCCTGGAGCTATAACTATATAAGGGCCTAGTTCTTTAACTTTATTTATCATTGAATCTATATACTGTTCTTCAATAAGTCCTTCTTCTAGCATCAAACTTCCAGCAGCTTTTACTGCATCTTGCCAAGTGTCTACATTTAAATTTGTTGCAATTGTATTTTTGCTAAAAAGATCTTTTATCATTGTTTCACCTCCCTACTGAATAATTTATATATGATATCAGTGCTTTGACTGTTCTCTAAAATATTGGAATTTACTTTATCAGATAATATTTCTAATATTTTAGTTAAAGTTTCTATATGATTATAGTTATCTGTTGCACTGAGCATAATTATTGTATGAATAGGATCATTTACCTTGTGGTTAAACTTAACTGGTGTTTTTAACTTAGTTATAGATAAACCAGTTTTTAGTGCACCATCTTCAGGTGCTGAATGTGGCATTGCAATACCAGGTGCAATTACCATATATGGTCCATATTTTTCTATCCTTTTTATAATACTATCTACGTATTCTTCTTTTATATATTTGAAATGGATTAATGGTATTGATGCTTTTTTTATAGCATTAATCCAATCCTTAGCTTCTATATTTACTTGGATTAATTTTTTTGGAAGTAATTCAAATTGTGATTCACTATTTGAATTTTGTGAATCCATAAATCTATTTACATTATTTAATAAAGTTGATATATCCCATTGAAGTCCTTGAATATTTTTTATTTCACAATGTTCAGAGATTATATTAATAAGGTCAATAACAATTGAACTACTTGTATAACTTAAATATTTATGGCTTCTTTTATAATTCAAATAAGATGAAAGTAAATCTATATCTTTTGAATCAAGTAAAGGGCTGACTAGAGCTACTGGTTTATCTACATTTTCAATTGGGATTGTAGATATTATTAAATCAAAATCTATATTATCCTTGTACTTGTTGATATTTTCATGTGAAAGAATATTTACTATTTTAAAATTTTTGAAATGAGATTTTAATTTTATAGATAATAATCTTGAAGTTCCTATTCCACTTGCACAAACTAATAATACCTTTGTATATTCTTTAGGATGTATAGATTGTGATTCTATAGCTGCTCCAAAATGCATTGTTATATAAGCAATTTCATGCTCAGTAACTTTTATATCAAAATTTTGTTCTAAAAATTCTGAAGCTTTGCTAGATGCTAAAAATATATCATTATATTTATTTTTTATTTCTGTTAGTAATGGATTTTGTAGAGGTTTATTAAACATCAGTCTATTAATAGTTGGATTTAAATGTATATATAAATCTCTTTTTAGCCTATTAGTATTTTCTATTTCTATATTTAGCTCAGTTTCAACACTTTCTATCATTTGATCTATTACTAATGATAATAAACTATTTTTCTCAAAATATTTTTCATTATCTTCTACATCACTTAATTTTGATGCAATAATATGAAGCGTAATATATGCTATTTCTTCTTTTGGAATTTCAATATTATAATATTGAGATAGCTTTTGAGATAGTTTACTTGCTACAATATATTCACTTTTATTCATCATTTCTTTCAGTTTTGGATTATTAATTGAAATAGCTTGGTTAGATGAGATTCTTTCAACTGTTAATCCAATATGAAATAAAAGACTATTAAACCCTTCATAGCTAAATTTTATCTCCAATAAATCTTCAACTTCAAATAGCATATTTTTTATATATTCAAAATCCATTCTTGGAAACCAATCTTTAAGGTAATCAATATAATTTTTAGAATTATTTGATGTGTCTTTACGACGATTATATGGGATCGCAAGTGATTTCAATAATGTTGCTATAGCTTTTCTTTTATCTTCTTCTTTACCATCTATAACCATACCAAACCCAGTTTTTCTTATTATCTTGATATTAAATTTATTTAACCAATCTTCAACATAGTTTAAATCATTGTATATGGTAGTTATGCTTACAAACATTTTTTCAGCTAATATAGAAAATGTTAAAGGATTACTAGACTTCAATAATTCAAGTAATATAACATCCTTTCTTTCTTCAGGAGATAGTACATATTGATAATAATTAGAATGAGTAAAATGTTTTCTTAATTGATTTAATTCTCCACCAGCTATATTTAACTTGATACCTTTTCTAGGGATTCTTATTAACATGGGAAAATCATTAGAATCTAACCATATGTCAATGGAATCTAAGTCATATCTAATAGTTCTATTACTTGTTTTCAATTTTTGAGCTAGTTGTTCTATTGTTGTAAATTTTTTATTATTAATTAAAATATTAATAATCTCTTTTTTTCTTTCATCTAACATTTTTTGCTCCTTTCTGACTTAAATATTATTCTTAGTATATCTCCATATATTAAATATACCAGAAAAAATATAAAAGGGATATTTGATAAATTTTCAAATTATATGTGGCAAAATTAAAAATACTGTTGTTTGCTATTTATTTTTAAGGGTAAAATATTTAGCAAAATATAATGTTAAAAGGAGATGCTAATATGTCTAATTTAACGAAAAATAAAAAGAATTATCTAAAGAAATTAACTACAAATAGTGGTATTATAAATGCACTTGCTATAGATCAGAGAGGTTCACTAAAAAAGATGCTAGGAAAAACTGGTGGAAATGTGGAACAAACTATTAAAAAGTTCAAAAAGAGTGTATCTAAAGAACTTACTCCTTATGCATCAGCTATTTTACTAGATCCAGAATATGGATGGGATGCAGTAGATACAAAAGATAATAAAACAGGTCTTTTAATGGCATATGAAGAAACAGGATATGATGCATCAGAAGAAGGAAGGTTGCCTGATCTTTTACCCAATTATTCTGTTAAAAGATTAAAAGAAAATGGAGTAGATGCAATAAAAATTCTTTTATATTATGATAAAGATGAAGGAGAACATATAAATGATATAAAAAAAGCATTTGTAGAGAGAGTTGGTTCTGAATGTATAGGTGAAGATATTCCATTTTTCTTAGAAATAGTAACATATGATAAATATATAAAAGATGTAAAGGGAACAGAATATGCAAAAATTAAACCTGAAAAGGTAATAGAATCAATGAGAGAATTTTCAAATGAAAGATATAATGTTGATGTATTGAAAGTAGAAGTACCAGTAAATATGAATTTTGTTGAAGGGTATTCTGATTCAGAATATGTTCATACTAAACAAGAAGCAAAAGAGTATTTTAAAGCTCAAAGTGAAGCAACAAATCTACCTTTTATCTTTTTAAGTGCTGGAGTTACTATTGATCTTTTCAAAAAGACTTTAATACTTGCAGGAGAATCAGGCTCTAAATTTAATGGAGTATTATGTGGTAGGGCTACATGGAAAGATAGTGTAGAAATATTTACAGATCAAGGTGAAGAGCAGGCAAAAATTTGGCTTCAGACAACAGGCAAAATCAATGTAGTAGATTTAGATACAATACTTAAAAATCATGCTACACCAATAGCTGATTTAATGTAATAAAATATTGGTACTTTCAAAAAACTTATGGGAAACCATAGGTTTTTTTAGTTGAAACTAGAGCACTAGTATGGTAATATTAATTGTATATATTTTCTAATATATAATTAATTTAGGGAAGTGGATATATGGAATTGGAATTAATAGAAAATAAAAATGGATTATCTGTAGGCGAATATGTATATGAAATGCTTAAAAAAAATATTATAAATCTTAATATCAAACCAGGTGAAAGAATTAGTGAGAAGGAAATTTCAACTATATTTGAAGTGAGTAGAACTCCTGTAAGGGAAGCTTTTATTAAATTATCAAGAGAAGGTGTTTTATATATATTACCTCAAAGAGGTACATATATATCATTGATAGATTTAGAACAAGTAGAAGAAGCAAGATTTATAAGAGAAAGTTTAGAAACTGCAGTACTTAAAATTGCAACTAAAAGCTTTCCAGATGATGCAATGAGAGAATTGGAAGAAAATCTTCAGATTGAAAAAGAACTTATAAAAAACAAAGATTATGGTAAGTTTTTAGAATTTGATGAGGAATTTCATAAAATAATATTTAAGGCTTGTAACAAAGAGAGAACATGGGATATTATTGAACAAGTAAATACTCAATATAAGAGAGTAAGACTTTTGAGTTTTATAGCTGATGAAAATTGGTATAAAGTTATTGAACAACATGAAAAATTATTAAAAGCAATAAGAGAAAAAGATAATGAAAATGCTCAAAAGACAATTAATGTTCATTTGAAAAAATTATTAAAAGAGCAAGAACAATTAAAAGAGCTATTTCCACAATATTTTAAGTAGTTAAGATTAAATATCTTAACTATTTTTTATTTTAATCATTGACACTGATATACTTGTATGGTAGTATACTTTTAGAAGGGTTACTTAAATAATTGCAAATAAATTTTTTTGGAACGTTTAAAAACGATTTCCTGAAAGGAGAAATGTGGTTGAAATTATCATTTAGATGGTATGGGTTAGATGACCCAGTGACATTAGAGAAAATCAGACAGATACCTGGAATGAAAGGTATTATAACAGCTATTTACGATGTTCCTATAGGGGAAATATGGCCTATGGATAAGATAATAGCTTTGAAAAAAGAAGTAGAAAAGCATAATTTAGAGTTAATTGCAATTGAATCTGTTCCAGTACATGAAGATATAAAGTTGGGACTTTCAACTCGCGATAAGTACATTAAAAATTATAAAGAGACTATTAAAAACTTAGGGAAAGCTGGAATAGGAATTGTAACTTATAATTTCATGCCAGTATTTGATTGGACAAGGTCTTCAATTGATAACAAAATGGAAGATGGTTCTATAAACTTGATTTATGAACATAAAAAGGTTTTAGAAATGGATCCAGTAAAAGGAGAGTTAGATTTACCTGGTTGGGCAACTAATTATGAACAAAAGCAATTAAAAGAACTTTTACAAAAATATGAGGATTTATCAGAAGAAGGACTTTGGAGAAATTTAGAGTATTTTTTGAAATCTGTAGTGCCTGTAGCGGAAAAATCAGATGTAAAACTTGCAATTCATCCTGACGATCCACCTTGGTCTATATTTGGTCTTCCTAGAATTGTAACTAACAAACAAAATTTAAAAAGACTAGTTAACATTATCGATAGTCCAAGTAATGGACTTGCAATTTGTACAGGTTCCCTTGGTTCAGATCCAAATAATAATATGTCAGAAATCATAGAATATTTTTCTAAAAAAGATAGACTTAATTTTCTTCATTTTAGAAATGTAAAACATGATAAAAATAAAAATTTCTACGAAGTAGCACATTTATCATCAGAAGGTTCTTTAGATATGTATAGCATATTGAAATCAGCTGTAGATGGTGGATTTGATGGACCTATAAGACCAGATCATGGTAGAATGATTTGGGGAGAAGAGGGAAGAGCTGGATATGGATTATTTGATAGAGCTTTAGGGGCTACATATATAAATGGACTTCTTGAAGCTATATTTAAAAATTAATATATATAATGAGGAGGAAAAATAGTGAAAAAGGGATTTCAAATTTTATCAATAGGTTTAATATTAGTATTACTAAGTACTGCATTAATAGGATGCTCTGACGATTCATCAAGTGAAAAAGGTGAGAAAATTGAATGGAAATTAGGACATTTAGGTAATGAAGAACATATATGGAATAAAACTGCACTTAAGTTTGCAGAAGTATTAGAAGAAAAAACAGATGGTCAAATAAAAGTAAAAGTTTTTCCAAATGAACAATTAGGGAATGAAGTTGACAATATAAATATGATTCAATCAGGAACAGCAGATATGGTAGTTGCCGGAGAATCAATGCAAAATTGGGCATCAAAATCTGCTCTAATGGCTGTACCTTACGCTTTTAATGATACTGAAAGTATGAGAAATATAATAGATGGAGATTTAGGAAAAGAAATAAATGAGCAAATAGAGGAAAAAGTAGGGCTTAAGCCAGTGTATTACCATGTAAGAGCACCTAGAAATCTAACTTCTAACAAAGAAATAAAGTCTCCAGAAGATTTAGATGGATTTAAAATGAGAGTTCCTAATGTACCATTATTTGTAGATGCATGGGAAGCTGCAGGAGCAAATCCACAAGTTATGGCTTTTAGTGAAGTATTTACTGCATTACAACAAAATGTTATAGATGGTCAAGAAAATCCATATGACTTAATACACTCTGCAAATTTCAATGAAGTACAAGAGTATGTAAATGAAACAGAACACGTAAATGGTTGGGTATATGTATTAGTAGGTAAAAAGCAATTTGAATCATTAACACCTGAATTACAAGACGCTGTAATGGAAGCAGGACAAGAAGCACAAGAATTTGCTGATAATTTATTTGAAGAAGAAATTTCAAAGTATAAAAAAGAGCTTCAAGAAAAAGGAATGAAAATAAACTCTAATGTAGATAAGGAAGCATTTAAAGAAGCTATGAAACCAGCAATAGAAAAATCTTTAAATGAAGAACAATTAGATTTATATAATAGAATACTTGAGGAGCAAAAATAGTATTTAAATATAATTAAATAGGATATCCGAAATGGCAAGTGGGTATCCTATTTATATTTTTGTATGGTTGTCGAAATTTGTTATATTAAGAGGTGAAAAGATGAAAATCAAAGATTTTATTGCAAAAACTTTAAGGGTAGGAACATTTTTATCCTTTACAGCTTTATTAGTTACTGTAGTACTTCAGATAGTGAGTAGATTTTTATTATCAAATGTAACATTTGTATGGACTGAAGAATTATCTCGATTTTTATTTATATATTCAGTTGCTTTTGGAGCACCACTTGCTATGAAGAATCAAGAATATATAAATGTTGACATACTTCTTGAAAAATTGCCGAAAAAATCAAGATATATTTTAGAAGCTATAATAGAAATTGCAGCAGTAGGGCTTTTTATTATAGTGTTTGTTAATTCTATAGAATTTTTACAAATTGGTTCTAATCAAACATCTGCAACACTTGGAATACCTATGTCAGTAGCATATTTTAGTATTACTATGACATCAGCATTAATTGTACTTTATGGAGTAATAAATGTAATAAATAAAATTAGATTTTTAATAAGGAGGGATGATATAGTATGATGGCTTTAATATTGTTTGTATCTTTTATAGTTTTAATATTTATAGGAGTACCTGTAGCATTTTCATTAGGTCTTTCTTCATTACTATACTTATTTATAGAAGATATACCATTAACTATTATCTCACAAAAATTATATGTAGGAATAGATTCCTTTGTACTTCTTAGTATACCAGGATTTATACTTGCAGGAAATTTAATGAATTCTGGTGGGATTACTAAGCGAATTATAAAATTTGCAAATGCGCTTTTAGGGTTTATAAGAGGTGGACTTTCTCTTGCTAATATAGCTGCATCAATGATCTTTGCAGGCATATCAGGTACTGGACTTGCTGATACTGCAAGCCTTGGAGCTATACTGATACCAGCTATGGAAGAAGAAGGTTATGAACCAGAATTTGCTACTGCTGTAACTGCATCTTCATCTACTGTAGGGCCTGTAATACCACCAAGTTTACCTATGATAGTTGCAGGAACTCTTACAGGAGTATCGGTTGGAAAATTATTTTTAGCTGGAGCATTACCTGGGTTATTATTAGGCCTTGGACTTATGTTTGTATCGTATATAATTTCTGTAAAAAGACATCATCCAAAAGGCAAAAGAAATTCTTTTAAATATGTATGGAAAAGCTTTACTGGAGCATTTTGGGCTATAACTGTAACATTATTAATATTATTTGGTATATTAAGTGGAGTTTTTACTCCTACAGAAGCTTCAATTGCTGCCGTAATATATTCTATATTTATAGGTAAGTTTATATATAAAGAGCTTAAATTTAAAGATTTACCAAGAGTAATAACAGATTCAGTTCAAATGACTGCATCTATAATGATATTAGTTGGATTTGCTAATCTTTTTGCATGGATATTAGCAAGTGAGCAAATACCACAACTTATAGCTGATCTAATACTTTCAATTTCAAGCAACAAAATTATAATAATACTTTTAATAAACTTATTATGGCTTTTTGTTGGAACATTTATGGAAACTATAGCAGCTCTTGTTATATTATTTCCAGTATTACTTCCTGTTGCAACAAGTGTAGGTTTAGATCCTATTCAATTTGGTGTAATGAGTGTATTGAACTTAAGTATTGGACTTACTACACCTCCAGTTGGAGTTTGTTTGTTTGTGGCTTCAAGTATCGGTAAGGTTTCAATTGCAAAAGCATCAAAAGCAGTATTACCATTTTTAGCTGTTAGTATAATAGTTTTATTATTAGTAAGTTTTATTCCAGAAATCAGTTTATATTTACCAAGCTTATTAGATTAATAAATATAAGGAGAGGATAGAATGAAAGCAATACAAGTATCAGAGCCTGGAAAAATTGATATTATTGAAAAAGATATGCCTGAAATAAAAGAAAATCATCAAGTATTAATAAAAGTAAAAGCGGTAGGAATATGTGGATCAGATATGCATATTTATCATGGAACTAATCCTATGGCAACTTATCCTAGAATAATAGGTCATGAATTTAGTGGAGAAGTAAAAGAAATGGGAAGTAAAGTATCTGATTTAAATATAGGAGATAAAGTAGTAATTGAGCCTATACAATTTTGTGGTAAATGTTATGCTTGCAAAAGTGGAAGATCTAATGTATGTGAAAGTCTTAAAGTGTTGGGTGTTCACAAAGATGGTGGTATGCAAGAATATATAGTTGTACCTCGTAAAAAGGTGCATAAAATAGATAATTCAATAGAATGGGAAAAGGCTTCAATGGTGGAACCTTTTACTATAGCAGCTCAAAGTACGTGGAGAGGAAATGTTAAAAAGGGAGATTATGTTTTAATAATGGGAGCAGGTCCTATTGGACTTGGAATATTACAGTATTCAAAGTATAAAGGTGCAATATGTATTGTATCAGATATTAATGATGAAAAATTAGGACTAGCTAAAGAATTAGGAGCAGACTATATAGTAAATGTAACATATAAGGATATAGTAAAAGAAACACTTAAAATAACAAACAATATGGGAGCAAATGTAACAATTGATACGGCTTGTCTTCCTAGAACATTTGAACAATGTGTAGAAGTTACATCTCCTGCGGGTAGAGTAGTAGTATTAGGATTTTCTGAAGAAACATCAAATATACCTCAAGTTTTAATAACTAAAAAAGAATTAACCATAGTGGGATCTAGACTTGAAACAGATAAATTCCCTGAAGTTATAGATTTATTTAATAAAGGAATATTGAATCCCGAATATTTACTTACACATAAATTTGATTTCAAAGATATAAAAGAAGCAATAAAAGCAATAGAAGATCCTAACACAAAAACAAATAAAGTAGTAGTGACGTTCTAATGAAGATAACTGATATTAAAGCTACTACAGTTACTGTTCCATTAGAAGCACCATTACGCCACAGTAATGGTGTGCATTGGGGAAGGTTTGTTAGAACTATAGTAGAGGTTGAAACTGATGAAGGAATAATAGGTCTTGGTGAAATGGGTGGTGGTGGTGAAAGTGCAGAAATAGCATTTGAAGCACTTAAGTCTTATTTAGTAGGACATGATCCATTTTGCTTAGAGGAATTAAAATGGAAAATTGCTAATCCTACAGCAAGTTTATATAATAATAGAACTCAGTTATTAGCAGCTATAGAGTTTGCATGTATAGATATTATAGGTAAAAAATTAGGTGTACCTGCATATCAATTGCTTGGAGGTAAAATTAGAGATGAAGTTTCTTTTGCAAGTTATGTTTTCTTTAGATATCCTAATGAAGAAACAGGTCAAGGAGAAGTTAGAACTATAGAACAAGTAATTGAACATGTAAGGGATTTAAAAAAGAAATATGGGTTTACTAGTCATAAACTTAAAGGTGGAGTATTTCATCCTGATTATGAACTTAAGGTATATAAAAAATTAGCTGAAAGGTTTCCTAAAGATAATTTAAGATATGATCCTAATGCAATACTTAGTGTAGAGCAAAGTGTTAAATTTGCTAAAGCGATTGAAGGATTAAACAATGATTATCTGGAAGATCCTACCTGGGGATTAAATGGGATGAGAAAAGTTAGAGAAAAAACTTATCTTTCACTTGCTACTAATACTGTAGTAGTTAATTTTGAGCAGTTATCACAAAATATACTTAATCCTGCAGTTGATGTGATATTATTAGATACAACATTTTGGGGGGGGATTAGACCTTGTATAAAGGCTGCAAATATTTGTGAGGCATTTCAATATGGTGTAGCAGTACATTCATCAGGTGAATTAGGAATTCAATTAGCAACTATGCTACATTTAGGAGCAGTACTACCTAATATGCCATTTGCTATAGATGCACATTATCACCAATTGCAAGACGATATTATAATTGGTGGTAAGATGGAGTATGTAGATGGAAAAATAAAAGTTCCTACAAAGCCAGGATTAGGCGTTGAATTAGATCGAGAAAAGTTAGAAAAATATGCTGATCTTTATAAAAAATTAGGTGGATATCCATATGATAGAGATCCATATAGAAAAGATTGGTATCCATTATTACCAAATACAGAAGATAAATGGGCAGATGAAAATAAAGTAAAATAGGTATATTAGAGGAAGGTGTTTTAAATGAGCTTACCATTAAGTGTAGATTTAAAGGGAAAAGTAGCACTTGTAACTGGTGGAGGAGGAGTATTAGGAAGTTATTTTTGTCGTTCACTTGCAGAAGCAGGAGCTAAAGTAGCAGTATTAAATAGAACTAAATCAAAGGCAGATAAAGTTGTTAGTGAAATAGTTCAAGATGGTGGAAAAGCTATTGCAATATCTGGAGATGTTTTAAGCTTAGATAGTTTAAAAAAAGCTAGAAAAATTATAAATAAAGAATTTGGCACAGTAGATATCTTAGTAAATGCAGCTGGTGGAAATCACCCTAAAGGAGGTACTACTAAGGATCATTTTGAAATTAAAGATTTAGATACTAAAGAAGAAATAACTACTTTTTTTGATTTAGAATATGAAGGATTACAATTTGTATTTAATTTAAACTTTCTTGGAACATTACTTCCAACACAAGTTTTTGCAAAAGACATGTTAGAAAAAGAAGATCCAACTATAATAAATATTTCATCAATGGCTGGATTTACACCTATGACTAGGGTAGTAGCATATGGAGGAGCTAAAGCAGCAGTTAGCAACTTTACTAATTGGTTGGCTGTACATTTTGCTAAAGTAGGAATAAGAGTAAATGCAATTGCTCCAGGATTCTTCTTAACAGAGCAAAATAGAACGTTACTTACTAATGAAGATGGAAGTTATACTGAAAGAGCAAACAAAATAATAAGCCAAACTCCAATGGACAGATTTGGAGATCCAGAAGATTTAATAGGAACATTGTTATGGCTAGCAGATAGTAAAGCTTCAGGTTTTGTAAATGGAACAGTAATACCAGTAGATGGTGGTTTTCAAGCATATTCAGGAGTTTAGATATAGTATATATACAAAAGACTTATGGTATAATTTTAATTATGCAATAGGTCTTTTGTTATTATAGCTAAATCAATAGGGTATAATTAGTATTAGACATATTGTGAAATAAAGCTTATAATAACTATGGAACTAAAACGATAAAGTTATCGATAAAGGAGGAAACATTTTGAGTAAAATTGATAGTAAAGTAATTAATAGTATAAGATTTATGTCTATGGATGCAGTTCAAAAGGCTAACTCTGGACATCCAGGACTTCCTATGGGTACAGCAACTATGGCTTATACACTTTGGAGTAACCATTTAAATGCAAGTAAAAATGATCCTAATTGGACAGATAGAGATAGGTTTGTATTATCTGCAGGACATGGTTCAATGTTACAATATTCACTATTACATTTATTTGGATATGATGTAAGTATGGATGATATAAAGAACTTCCGTCAATGGGGTTCTAAAACACCAGGACATCCTGAGTATGGTCATACTGAAGGAGTAGAAACTACTACTGGACCATTAGGTCAAGGTATTGCAAATGCTGTAGGTATGGCTATGGCAGAAAAAAGACTTGCAGCTGAATTTAATACAGATGATATGACTATAGTAGATCACTATACTTATGTTATAGCTGGCGATGGAGATATGATGGAAGGGGTAGCAAGTGAAGCTTGCTCACTGGCAGGACATCTTAAATTATCTAAGTTAATTGTATTATATGATGATAATAAAATTACAATAGATGGAACAACTGATATAGCATTTACTGAAGATGTAGGTAAAAGGTTTGAAGCATATGGTTGGGAAGTATTAGAATCTAGAAATAGTGAAGATATTGAAGAGTTAAATGATTTAATTGAAATGGCTAAAAAATCAGATAAGCCAACACTTATAAAGGTACCTACTACAATAGGATACGGTTCTCCAAATAAGTCTGGTCAATCTGTAGCTCATGGCGCTCCTCTTGGAGATGATGAAATTAAACTTACTCGTGAAAATATGAGTTGGGAACATGAACCATTCTTTGTACCAGAAGATGTATATACTCATATGGAAAAAATAATCGATGAAAAAGATGCTAAGAGAAAAGAATGGAATGAAAAATTTGCTGAATATAGAAATAAATATCCTGAACTTGCAGAAAAGTGGGATAGATGGCATAGTTTAGAATTACCTGAAGAGTTATTAAATGATGAAGAATTATTTAATTTTGATAAAAAAATAGCTACACGTGCAGCAGGTGGAAAAATAATAAATGTAATAGCAAAACATATGGATAATTTATTTGGTGGTTCTGCTGACCTTGCAGGATCAAATAAAACTACTATGAGTAATGCAGGTGACTTCCAAGATGAAACTCCAGATGGAAACAATATAAACTTTGGAGTACGTGAACATGGTATGGGAGCAATACTTAATGGTATATCTTTACATGGTGGATTTAGAACATTTGGAGCAACTTTCCTTATATTCTCAAATTATATGAGACCAACAATAAGATTATCTGCTCTAATGAATCAACCTGTAGTATATGTGTTTACACATGACTCAATAGCACTTGGCGAAGATGGTCCAACTCATCAACCTATAGAACAATTAGCTGCTCTTAGAACTATACCAAACACTAAAGTATTTAGACCAGCTGATGCAAAGGAAACTGCTGTAGCTTGGATTGAAGCACTTAAGAATACAGATGGTCCATCAGTTCTTGCACTTACTCGTCAAGGTTTACCAATACTTGAAGATGTTGAAGGATCTCATAAAGGTGGATATATTGTAGATAAAGAAAAAGGAAATTCACCAGATGCAATCCTTATTGCAACAGGTTCAGAGGTTTCTCTTGCAATGGATGCAAAAAAAGAACTTGAAAAAGATGGCATAGATGCTAGAGTAGTAAGTATATTATCTTGGGAATTATTTGATAAACAAGATGAAAATTATAAAGAAGAAATATTACCAAAAAATATTACTAAAAGAGTTTCAATAGAAGCAGGAACTACTTTTGGATGGCAAAAATATATAGGCTCAGAAGGAAAATCTATTGGAATAGATAGCTTTGGTGCATCAGCTCCAGGTCCTGAGCTTATGGATAGATTTGGATTTAATATAGAAAATGTAGTCAAAACAGTAAAAGAAATAATATAGTAACAAATGGAAAAATAAAAATACTTAGGAACAAACTTCTAATTTGAAGTGAATTCCTAAGTGTTTTTTATTTTAAGTAAAAAATAGTATTAAATATTTCTTGAATAATATGAAAAGTATGATATTATAAAAGTGTGGTATATACCAATCATATAGGAGTGATTGTATGGAAGTAAATTTAGATTTAGATGTAAATAAAGAAGAATTTTTTGAGTTTATTTATGAATCAATTATTAAGGATATAGAAGAAAGTACAGGTAAAAAGTTATCTAAAGAAGATATTATTCAGAGTTATAAATATGATAAAAATCTTAAAAATAAGCTTGGCAGAGCAGGAAATGTAGAAGTTACTATATTAGAGTTTGTCCCATATAAAAAATATGTAGCAGAATTTAAGAGTAATCAAGGGAAAAATATAATTTCATATGAAATAAATAATTTAAATAATGAAAAAATAAATGTTACATATTTTGAAGATTATATTGCACCTGATAAACTGAAAGATTGGAATTTTAAGTTAATGAATTTTTTCTATAAGAAAAAAAGTATGAAAAGAGCCGAATCTATTTTAAAAAATATTGAAAGATATATTAAGAATAAAAAAGAGGAGATGTATATATGATAAACTTAGGTATTTCAATTTATCCAGATAAATCAAGTGTTCAGGAAGATTTAGATTATATTGACTTGGCTGGAAAGTATAATGTTAAAAGAATATTTACTAATTTACTTGGTCTAGGCGATAAATCGAAGGATGAAATAAAAGAGGAATTTAGCATTAGAATAAACCATGCACATAAATATGATATAGAGGTAATTGTAGACGTAGCACCTTATATATTTGATGAGTTAAATATTTCATATGATGATTTATCCTTTTTTAATGAAATAGGTGCTGATGGTATAAGATTAGATGAAAGTTTTGATGGCAATAAAGAAGCTATTATGTCTTACAATTCATATGGATTAAAACTTGAGTTCAATGCAAGTGGTAATATAAATCACCTTGAAAATATTTTAGGATTTAAACCAAAAAAAGAAAAAATAATATCTTCTCATAATTTTTATCCACAGAAATATACTGGTTTAGGATTAGATTATTTTATAGAAAATAGTAGAAAAATTAAAGAAAAAGACATTGAATTATCATCATTTATATCAAGCAATAGTAAAGGTGCATTTGGTCCTTGGGATATTAATGAAGGATTATGTACTTTAGAAATGCATAGAAATCTACCTATTGATTTACAAGCTAGACATTTAATAGCTACAGGATTAATTGATAATGTAATAATTGCTAATTGCTATGCTACTGAAGATGAACTTAAATCTTTATCAAAGATAGTAGAAAGTAAAGTTAATTTTAAAGTAAATAAAGAATATGAATTGTCGGAAGTTGAAAAAAATATACTTTATGATGATGAGCATTTTGTACGTGGAGATATAAGTGATTATATGAGAAGAAGTTCTATGACTAGAATTAAGTATAAGGATAATGAAATAAAACCACAAAATACTCGTAATTTAAAAAGAGGAGATGTAGTTATATTAAATGATAATTACACTAGATATAAAGGAGAACTTCATATAGTATTAAAAGATATGCTAAATGATGGCAATAAAAATGTAATAGGAAGAATACGTAAAGATGAATTATTTTTATTAGACTATTTAAATTCATGGGATAAATTCACAATAATAGACTAGATTTAAAGGAGATATATTTAATCTTGAAAACACCAATATATATACAAATTAAAAAAAAGATACAAGAAGAAATTAAAGATAAAAACTCTAATGATGCAATTGAATCTGAAAGAGATCTTTCAAAGAGATTAAATGCTAGTAGAATGACAGTTAGAAAAGCTCTAGATGAACTTGTAGAGGAAGGATTTTTATATAGAAAGAAAAACAAAGGGACATTTGTATCTGATAAATCTCTTTGGAAAAAGAATACTTCTGTTACAAACTCAGAAGATGAAAAGCTAGAATATAGGCTTATAAATTTTGATGTCAAATATAGTATAAGAGATGATGTGTTAAAACCTTTAAATTTAAATGATACTGATTCTTTTTCTATAATTAGAGCTATAAGAGTAGTTCTTAAAGATAAAAGACCTCAAAATATAGAAGAATTTTATATTATAAGAAGTTTCATTGAAGAAAAAAATATTAATAAATTTGATAAATTATTGGATTTAAATAGTTATTTAAAAAATAGCACTATGACACAAAAATTTGTACCTATAAGAGTACCTACAAAATATGCTCATAATTTAAAATTAAATTTAGATACTCCAATTATTATGATTGAAGGAATTGTAAGAACAAAAAGTGGAGTGCCTTATATTTACTATAAGTCTTATAATAATCCAAAGGAAAAAGTTATAGAAATAACTGTTTAATAAAAGTTAATAATTTAATTGAAAAACGTTTACATTTTTAAAATAATGTGGTATAGTATATTTATGGTGGTATATACCATTAAAAATAAAAGGAGGATTTTATATGATTAATATTTTGTTAGTTTGTTCAGCAGGTATGTCTACAAGTATGCTAGTAAAAAAGATGCAAGAAGCAGCAGATAAAAAGAACATTGAAGCAAATGTTTGGGCAGTAGGAGATGCTGAATCACAAGAAGAATCAAAAAAAGCAGATATAATATTATTAGGACCTCAAGTTAGATATTTAGAAGCTAAAATGAAAGAAAGAGTAGATAATAAAAAGCCAGTATCAGTAATAGATATGTTAGTTTATGGAACTATGAATGGCGAAAAAGCATTAGATAATGCATTAAAAGATTATGAAAAATTTAATAAATAGGGGGTATAACAATGAATGGATTTACTAGATGGATGGAACAGCATTTTTTACCTGTAGCAGCAAAAATAGGTTCTCAAAGACATTTAGTTGCAATACGTGATGCATTTATAGGTATTATGCCAATTACTATGGTTGGTTCAGTAGCAGTTTTACTTAATGTGTTTTTTAGAGATTTACCTACAGAATGGGGTGCTACTAGTTTTGTAGAAACGATGAGTCCGCTAATTGCAATAAATGGTAATGTATGGTTTGGTTCAATTGCAATAATTGCTTTTGTATTTGTATTTTCTCTTGGATATAATATAGCAAAATCTTACGAGGTTAATCCTCTTGCAGGTGGAGTAGTAGCATTTTCTTCACTGATAGCAACCTTACCACAAACGGCAGATTTTTCATATGCATTACCAGGGGTTAGTATTGATAATTTAGGTGCACTTACAGATTTAGGACTTAAGGCACAAATAGTAGGAGAAAATCTTAACTTAGATGTATCAGGATGGGGATTCATAGGACTTAATTATGCAGGAGCAGCAGGACTTTTTACAGCACTTATAATAGGACTTTTAACATCAATGATTTATGTAAAACTTATGCTTAAAGGAATAATTATAAAATTACCAGATTCTGTGCCATCAGCAGTTAATAAAGCGTTTGCAGCAATAATACCTGGTATAGTTGCAGTATATGTGGCAGCTACACTTGGATATTTATCTGTTACTTATTTAGGATTCTCAATAAATGATTTAATTTTAGAATATATTCAAAAGCCACTACTTGGATTATCACAAGGTTTATTTAGTGTTATACTTGTAACATTCTTAGTGCAAGTATTTTGGTTCTTTGGATTACATGGTCATAATGTACTTGCACCAATTATGGATGGTGTATACTTACCAGCACTTATTTCAAATACAGAAGCATATCAAGCAGCAAAATCTACAGCAGATTTACCATATCTTTGGACTAGAGGATCATTTGATGCATATGCACAAATGGGTGGTTCAGGTATAACTCTTGCTTTAATTATTGCAATATTTATTTTCTCAAAGAGGAAAGATTCAAGGACTATTGCAAAATTAGGTGCACCGATGGGAGTATTTAATATAAATGAACCAGTAGTATTTGGTATGCCTATAGTATTAAATCCATTTTATATTATACCATGGTTAATAATTCCACCAATTACTGCAACAATTGCTTATTTACTTACAGCAATAGGGGTTATTCCTCCTACATTTGTAGTAGTTCCATGGGTAATGCCAGTAGGTATACATGCATATCTTTCAACAGGTGGTAGTTTACTTGCAGGACTTGTTTCAGTATTTAACTTATTTGTAGCATTTGTAATTTGGTCTCCATTTGTTTTACTTGCAAATAGAGTCAAAAAAGTAGATGCAGACGAAGAGGTAGCATAAAAAAATCTTACAAAGTAAGACTCTTTATAAAGAGTCTTACTTTATTTAGAAAGGAAGATAAATATGGGAGAATTAGAAATGATTTATTTTGAAATAATATCTGCAGTAGGAACTGCAAGATCACTTTTTATTGAAGCTATAGGAAAAGCAAAAAGTGGAAATTTTGAAGAAGCGGAACAAAAAATAAAAGAAGGTAATGAACTATTTTTACAAGGGCATAAATCTCATTCAAAATTAATACAAAGAGAAGCTAGTGATGAAAAACTTGAATTTAGTCTTATATTAGTTCATGCAGAAGATCAAATGATGAGTGCAGAGGCATTTAAAATATTATCAGAAGAATTTATAGATGTATATAAACGAATAGAAGAAGGTAATTAAAATGAATAAATGGCCTTTATTTATTATTTCTATAGGATTACTTATAATTGCAAGTAGTCCTATGTTTAAAAATCAAGTTATAAATATAATAATGGGAGCATTGGTTATAGGAATTGGAATAATATTATTTAAGAAGAGTAAGAAAGGTTGATATAAATGTTAAGGTTTCCAGAAAAATTTTATTTTGGTAGTGCCTCATCTGCTACACAATCAGAAGGTAGCTTTGAAGGAGATGGAAAAGGTAAAGATATATGGGATCAATGGTTTGAGAGTGAGCCAGAAAAATTTTATGGTGAAGTAGGTCCAAATAAGACTACAGCTATGTATAAAAATTACAAAGAAGATATAAAGTTATTGAAGCAAACAGGGCATAATTCATTTAGAACATCAATTAGTTGGGCAAGACTATTTCCTAAAGGATATGGAGATGTAAATGAAGAAGCAGTAAAATATTATAAAGATTACTTCCAAAGATTAAAAGAAAATGATATAGAGCCCTTTGTAAATTTATTTCATTTTGATATGCCTATGGAATTACAAAAGATAGGTGGATGGGAAAATAGAAAAGTAGTAGATTATTATAGAGAATATGCAAAGACTTGTTTTGAGTTATTTGGAGACATAGTTAAAAGATGGTTTACATTTAATGAGCCTATAGTTCATGTAGAATGTGGATATTTAAATCAATATCATTATCCTATGAAGGTAGATGCAAAACTTGCAGTACAAGTAGGGTATCATACAGCCCTTGCAAGTGCATATGCAATAAAAGAATTTAAAGAGAGTAAAATTGATGGAAAAATAGGTATAGTTCTGAATTTATCTCCTGCATATCCTAGAAGCAATAATAACGAGGATTTAAAAGCAGCAGAAATAGCAGAATCCTTTCAAAATAAAAGCTTTTTAGATCCTGCAATTAAAGGTGAGTTTAATGAATTATTAGTAAGCTTAATTAAAAAGCATGATTTAATGCCTGAATATGACAGAGAAGATTTAGAAATTATAAAAGAAAACACTGTGGACTTTTTAGGTGTAAATTATTATCAACCTGTAAGAGTAAAGGCAAAAGAACATCTCCCAAATCCTAATGCACCATTTTTACCAACATATTATTTTGATCTTTACGATATGCCAGGTAAAAAGATGAATAAATATAGAGGTTGGGAAATTTATGAAAAAGGAATATATGATATAGCATTAAATATTAAAAATGAATATGACAATATTGAATGGATGATAACAGAAAACGGTATGGGTGTCCAAGATGAAGATAGATTTAAAAAAGATGGAATTATAGAAGATGATTATAGGATAGATTTCTTTAAAGGACATTTAAAATGGCTTCATAAAGGGATAGAAGAAGGTTCGAATTGCATAGGATATCACATATGGACTCCTATTGATTGCTGGTCTTGGTTAAATGCATATAAAAATAAATATGGATTAATTGAATTAGATTTAGAAACACAAGAGAGAACAATAAAAAAATCAGGATACTGGTTTAAACAATTAAGTGATAACAAAGGATTTGAACTTTAATAGAAAGGTAGGGTAGGATGAATAAAAATTTAAAAGTAGTAGTAATAGGAGGAGGTTCATCTTATACTCCGGAACTTATAGAAGGATTTATAAAAAGATATGATGAACTAAAAATAACAGAATTACACCTTGTAGATATAGAAGAAGGAAA